>JBDRHR010000170.1:0-15502 GCA_043816605.1 Nitrospirota bacterium | reverse complement strand
ACCCAATGTTGTGGAAATACACACTATCTCCTTCCTGCTGATTGAAATTATTTTCGTTCCAATTCCAACCAATGCGAATTACCGCAAAACAATAGACTAAATTCAACATACATTTTTATTCAAACTCCAAATAGTAATCCCCGCTTAATTTAACATAGAATTGTGTGTCGGTTACTGTTGTAGTCGTGCAACATCTCTCCTCATGCACCACTCCACACGAATTCTTAGTATGTTTTCTTAGTATGTTAGGCACTTCTTGTTGGTAAACCTAACCACGAAAGCGGCAGTTCATTAAACTTGTAATGACAGTTTACACTATGTATGTAATCCAAGACATCTTTGTACTCTGGTTTCTTAAACCAATCATTTAACACATAAACATACTCAACTTTTAATCCCAATGGTGTTACCAACTTCAAATATTGTTTCCGCTTGAAATCGCAGGTCTGTAATTTCTCGTCCACCGAACCAGCAACTTGCTGGTATTTTACTTCAATTATGAACAAGGTTTCACGAACAATAACAAGCAAGGCATCATCAGGCAAAAGCCTTTTTGAAAGCACTTGTTTCCAATTCACTTTTGATTCGGATAAAAAGGCATAGAAATCATATTTTCTGAAGCATCTTGCAACCAGCATGTCTTCAAAAAATACTTCCATCCCTGCTTTATCGCGGTTTTTTCTAACACTGTAGCCAAGAATAGCCCCAATAAGTTGTTGGAAGTCTACCTTGCTTTCAAATCTTAAGCCAGTCAAAGTGTTTGCTCCACCAATACCACCTGTTTTCATTTGGCTTGCCTCCTTAACATTTTAATACAGATGTCGTTTCAAAAAGTGTTTTTTCAAGTCGCTTGACAGACAATGCCAAAAAATCGGATTCCAGTTCGCATCCAACAAACCGCCTTTTTAGTTTTACAGCCGCTACTCCTGTTGTTGAACTTCCTGAGAATGGATCCATGATTAAGTTGCCTTCGTTTGTACTCGCTAAAATTATTTGTTCCAAGAGTGCGACAGGCTTTTGTGTCGGATGCTTTCCGAAGCCCTTTTCATTTCCGTTAGGCGGGATAAATGTCCAAACCGACTTCATCTGCTTGCCTGCATTTATCTTACGCATAGCATCGTAATTGAAGCAATGTTTAGACTTGTCGTTTTTTGCTGCCCAGATAATAGTCTCAGTGGAATGTGTAAAGTAGCGACAAGAAAGGTTTGGTGGAGGATTAGGCTTCTCCCATGTAATGTCATTCAATATCTTCATACCCAACTGCTGCATGGCATAACCAATTGAATAAATGACATGGTGTGTTCCAGAAACCCAAATCGTTCCATTAGGTTTCAATAATTTTTGGCATCGTGAAAGCCATGCTGTATTAAATTCATGGTTCAATTCCGGACCATTTGATTTATCCCACTGTCCTTTATCAACCTTGACCATTTTCCCTGCATAGCAGGTAATCCCACCATTGGAAAGGAAATATGGTGGATCAGCAAAGACCATATCAAATCTGCCTTCAGGATATTTTTCAATCAGGATGTCCATAAATTCGATGCAATTAGTGTGATATAGCCAAACACCATGCTCGTCATTTCGGAAAAAGCACTGATTGGGAGAATATTCTGAACGCTCCATTACCATGCATGGAAACGGATTTTCTTTTTCGGCTATTTCATCGTAATTCATTGGATTCTCCAAGTTCTCATTTTGCTGTGTGTCTAACCATAAAAATCACTGGTGGGCTACTGCCCATCCAGTGCATTTTTGTTGTTAGCGTTCGCTTCGCTGTCTTTTTTCTTTTCTTTTGGTTTGCTGAACTATCTCATCACAGAATACCACAATACAATTCAAAATGTAATCCTATTATTCTCTTTTTAAGGAAAATAACGATAAAATTCTCGTCGATGTAAAACACGCATTACTTCAACAATTTTATCACGAAGTTCTATGCCGATACGATAGTTACCGATACGGATACGATAACGGTTTAGATGGCTTCTCATTGCCTTAACACCAGGGACATCTTTCAATGTTGTAATCCTTGGCAAAACCGTGAAGGCAAGCTCAACAATCTGTTCGTAAACAGGTTGATTCTTTAGCTTTTTGAGGTCTTTCAAAAATAATTTACGATATAAAACTTCCATTTCGTTATGCCTACTCTTCTAAATAAGCCAATGCTTCTTTACGGTTCAACAATGGACTATTATAAGATTCATCCATTGCTTTGTTCAAACAATAATCCTCCATTTCCTCAGATAATTCTTCAATAGAAAAATCATCTTTTGGAAGCAGTTGTCTCCACAATTCAATGGGAAGAACAACTGCTTTTGGTTGACCATTCCTGTTCGTTAAATATTCAACTTCAACCATAATTCTTCCTCCCTGGTATTCGGTTATCACCTGCTCTGGGTTGTTCCCTTTATCTCTCTTTCCTGTCTAACAATAAAGACAAAAAGATGTTTCTTGATACAGCTAAATAATGATAAAAGCAAGAGTTTAAGAGGAGGAGAAAATCCGTCAAGGTCTTGGGGCAAACCCGTGGGTCAGCATGGTCATCTTTCCTCCTCAAACTCTCGATTTGGTAGCTTGGTGCAAAACCGCATTTACCAGAATAGATCCTTTGAGGAACATTAATGGAAAGGAACTCTTAACTCTTGCAGATATTTTATCAGTTATTGGCAATTATGTCAAGATATTTATCTGAACATATTAACTTCTTCCCCCAAACGCCTTAGAATTACTTCATTCTTGGGGAAAGGGGAAGCTGTAATCAACAAGGCTGAAAAAAATTTAAAAAAAGTTCTTGACTTTTATATGGTAGTCTGACCCTGACTCTCCCCCTATTTATCGTCCCCTATTTCCTCTGCCTTCGAAATAGCCGAAAAAGATGCATACGATCTTCTGGAAAAATCAGTGACAAAACTCCGCGAAAATATAGGAGGATCGACACCCAAAATGGAACTATCCGTATCACGCTTGGCTCGGTCAAAACGATCGTGACAGTGTAGATGGTCACACCAGAGATCATCAGAAGTACACCAACTGCCTTATTTCTGAGTGAGCCCTTCGCCAAATGCTGTCTGAAGTAATCACGGGTATTGACATCGCCTTCGATCACGATAAATCCTCCAAAGAACAACCACCCTGCCCATAAAGCAGCGACAGGTGACAAGAGCAAGATGACGCTGCACCGGATGTGATCCTGTGGCACATCAAACAGAAATGTGAGTTTCCCGAGTTCCGTGCTAAGCCAAGGAACACTATAGAAAAACACAGTTGGGGGTAGAACATACAGTGCTGCCACAAACCAGGCATCGGAATACCTGTGCTGACGCAACAACTTGACAAAACCTACCATGCCACAGATCAAACTGATAAAGAAGGCAATAATATACATGTTATAAAATGGTATATCATAAAATTGATCATCCATAATTTTTCCATATGCCTAACCATAAAAATCACCAGATCCTTGTCTGGTGCATTTTTTTGTTAGGCATCTGCTTTACTCCGTCGTCTTTTTCTTTTCTTCTTAACTTACTGAAGCAAGACATAACAATGTCAAATTATGTTCTTTTTATCCAATTCTCTACTTTTAATCCTACCATCCGTTCAAAGTGACTTGTATTGTCAGTAATCATAATAAGGTTATTTGCCAAAGCAATACCTGCAATTAAAATATCTATATCATCTATCAATTTGCCTGATGTTTTAAGAGTAGAATATATCTGAAATGAAGCTAATATGCTGACTTTATCAAGATTAATGATACCTATCGTTTCACAGAACCCTTCAAACTCATTAATTCTTTTGCTTGCATTTATACTCTGAAGTCCGCTAATGATTTCATAGCAAGAAATTATAGAAGTTGCAATGGAAGCAATATTATTAGAGACTATCTCTTTAACTCTTTTATCTCCTTTAAGATAAGTAGATATAATAATTGGTATCTAATAGATATTTACTCATAGGTTTCTTTCCCTGAAGGTTCTTTTCCTTCTTGATTGAATCTCATCTAACACTGCCATTTCTTCAAATGACATGTCGTTCCATATTCCAAAAAAATTTAATACACCCTTTCGTTTGTCTATTGCTACATTCCTTTCATTTTCTACTCCGAGTCTAAAGAAATGTATAATATCATAGATCTCTGCAAACTTGTCTTGCGGAATTTTTTCAAGTTCCATTGTTATCTCATCCTTAATAGCAATCATTTAATTTACCTCCTCGTATCGTGTTATTCAATGCTCATATTATATGTTTAATGTAAAGCATGACTGGCTGGCACCGCTTTTTGCGTCAGTCCAGTCCATGCTCTTGTTGAACTAAGCCACAGTAGTGGCAGTTATTCAAATTCCAAATAGTAATCTCCGCTTAATTCAACACAGAATTGTGTGTCGGCTATGGGTGTGGTCGTGCAACCGTTCTCTCTACGCCCCGCTCCACACAGGAATTCTTAGTATGTTAGGCAAAAGATTCGAGAAAAGGGTTGCGTCCCCTTTCTTTCCGATAAATATTATACCTTATAAAAACCACTCAAGTCAAGTAAAAAATGTAATGGGTCAGTCTTCGGGGGGAATATGGAAAAATGTATCAACAGGATTCAAGGTGTTGAGGGGTCGAGGGGTCAAGTGGAATAAGGGAAAACAAACACTTGACCCCTTGAATCCTTGAACCCTGGATCCCTTTTATCAACTTTTCCACCATTCACTAACCCATTACGGGTGAGCTACCTCACCTACAAATTTTATTGACATTTATACCCTTACCTGATATAATTTAATTCAACTATGAGAAGATTGTTGGTTGTTTTTGGGATATTACTACTGTTTTCTAAGTCTGCAATTGCCTCATCAGATGTCGCTTCCTGGATTATTAGTTGTCAGCGTCCTACCGGGGCTATCTGTACAGATGCGTCTCAATCCAAAATCATCCCTTATAAGGCAAATATTGCGGCTATGGGATTATTGAAAGAGGAAGGCACAGCCTCAGTCAAGGCGTGGATAGAATGGTACTTCGCACACCTTGAACCTTGGGGAACTATTTATGATTATAAAGTTGAAGATGGCTCAGAAATCTCTCTTAACTCCGCGCAGGCAGAGGATAGTTATAGCGGAAGTTTCCTTACCTTATTAAAAAGGTATTATGAGGTTACTTTAGATGTGGATTTCTTTGAAAGCTATCAATCCCAATTACTTAACATAGCCATATATCTCGGCTTTTGTCTTCCAGACGGAGGGGATTATTTAACCTGGACAGGGTTAGATATGGTAGAAAAATTATTAATGAATAACACCCAAAGCTACCGAGGATTAAAGGACTATGCCAGCCTTTATTTTGACCTTAATTTTTCTGATAGTCGGGATGAACGGGATATTTATAATACCAAGGCAAATCTTATTCAGGAGGGAATAGGGACAGAATTATGGAATGAGGCACAAGGATGGCATTATTGGGAAAAAGATAATTCAGGCAATAAAACAGATTGTGATTGGACTACCATTTGTCCTGATGCTGTCTCACAATTATACACTATCTTGAATAATGTAAATCTCCCTGAATCTTCAAGAAGTCTTACACTCTATAATAAATTTAATAACCAACAACCCAATTGGACTAATCCTGCCCTTGGAACAAATTCTTATTGTGAAATAGGCTATGCCGCAGGTTTAATGGCAGATACCACCAATGCTCAAATCTATAAAAATTCAATTACGGATAATGTTATCAACCAGGGTTATCCTTCCCCCTGGGATTGCCAGGATGCAGGATTTTACCTGCTTATGAAAAATAGACTTAAGGAACTTGAAAAAATTGAGCCGCTACTTGCTAAATCCAAAGAACTTGGGCTAAATTTCCTGACCTCCGGGATGCAAAGGGCTTTTGGAGGTATCCAAGCACAATTTGACAACACTTGGGAACCAAGTCAAGTTGGAGGTGTTAATCACGAAGTAACATCAGAGGCTACCGGTCAGGCACTCCTTTATGCCGCAGGTATTCAAGACAAAGGGTTTTTTAACGACCAATTTAAGGTTTTAACGGATAACCACTTGAGTGATACCTATAACCTGTTGGTCTGGAAACTTACTCCAAATGGTGATTGGTGGCAGAATGAATGGGATAATTATGGTAATGCCGTTATAGATGATTTGCGAGCTATTCGAGCATTACTTTTAGCTTATGATACCTGGGGAGATGCAAGTTATCTGGCTTATGCGAATTCATTGGCTCAAGGATTAAAAGACCATAATGTCATAAACTATAAATTAAGAGATTACTTCAGCTGGGGAGACTTTGAAGGGACCAGCCAGAATGTAGTTTTGAGTTATCTTGACCTTTTGACGATGAAAAGGTTAGCCGGGTTTGACTCTGACTGGGAAAATATACTCCAGACCAACAAACAAATTATTCTTGGCGGAACAACAACCGTAGGCTTATATTACCCTCGATATAGTTATGGAGGCTACTGTGGTGATACCATTAGTATGATTCATGGAGCCTGGATATCCGAGAATTTAGCCCGATACTGGAAGGAGACAGGGGATGTGGATTGTAGAACTGCGGCTGAAAAATTCTTGAATTTTGCCAAAAATGAGTATGCAAATCATACCGTGATTTTTGGCGAATATGATGTTATAACTGGAGTTCCTACAGTTGGATATGAGGATACGGCTATTTATTCAATTATCGCCAGATTAGCGTTTGTACTGGGTGACTTTGTATTTGCCAAAAACCTTCGTGACAACAAAATCCTCAATCACCAGAATAAAGATATAAAAAGCCTGACCGTTGGTTGTTTTGGGTATGACTATGAGAATCCCTATGCCTTTGTTTGCTTTGAGTCGCTGTTAGCCATATTAGGATTAGAGGATAAAGAGGAATATCTCCTACGCGGTAAGGTTACCGCGGCGAATAAGCCAATCAAGGGTGTGTTATTGACCCTCTCAGGAACTACCCTGGCAACGACGACAACTAACTCAAATGGTGAATACAAACTTAGTGGGCAACCTGACGGAAGTTATACTATTACCCCATCTAAACAAGGCTATAAATTTGGCTCTACCCAAATTAGCCCATTGAATAAACATTATGATAATCTGGATTTTGAAGGTAGTTGTGGGAAAATCACTTCTGTTTCACCTACCTCTGGTACAATAGGAATGACTATCACCATTACCGGTGAAGATTTTGATGGAGAGGAGAGGATTCGGATAAGTTTTGGAGAGATTGTCACGGTAACGATGATTACCTCACATCCCTTAGGTGATTTTTCTACTACTTTCACTGTCCCTGCTCAGTCCTCAGGAACTATTACGATTTGTGCCTCTGGAGGTAGTGTAACGGGTATTAATTACTTCTTTTTGCGGGCATTAGACCATTTTAAAATCGGTACTATTAATTCACAAATAGTCAACCAGGGATTTGAAATCACTATCTACCCTTTAGACGCCAGGAATACCATCTTTGAATATTCAGGGACTGTCAGCTTAAGCGATGATTCCAACACTATTTTTCCTATTAAAACTACTTCCTTCCCTTACGGCACATGGACGGGTAGTGTAATTATTACTAAAGCCGGAACGACAACAATTAAGGTTGAAGCTGAGAATAAGATAGTAACCAGCAATCCTTTTTTAGTCCAGCCTGCACAAATAAATAAATTAGTTTTTATCACCCAACCCCAAACTGTCCCTGCCGGCAATTCAACAGGACTAATTGTTTTTCAGACACAGGATGAATTTGGTAATCCGGCAAATACCCAAAATGATGTTGCTATTCAACTTTTGAGTTTATCGCTAAAGAGGAGTTTTTCCCTGACCCAATCGCCGTGGATAGATACAAATACAGTAACACTCACTTGCGGAACTAACACGGATTGGTTCTACTACTTAAATACATTAGCGGGAACGCATACCATCACTATCAAAGAAGAGCCGTCTTTAGGTTGGGTTGCCGGAACGCAAGCGGTCAGAGTCAATCCAGGTCAATTGGAGCATTTCGATTTTAATACCGTTACTACCCAACAAGCCGGCACTGAATTCCAGATTGAAATGATGGCAAAGGATGTCTTTGATAATACGGTAGATTTTACCGGCACGGTTAGTCTTAGCGGGGGACAAATTACCCCTGAGACAGCGACATTTACCGCAGGCAGGGCAACTTGTTCGGTAACTATTATTAAGTCTGGCACGCTCGCTATCGTGGCTAACTTTGGAAGCAACACAGGAACAAGTAATGCCTTTTGGGTAAATCCTGCCCCATTACATCATTTTGCCATTGGCACAATTACCTCACAAATAGCCGGAGAGGTCTTTACCATTAAAATAACGGCACTGGACACTTATGATAATCCGGCTACATATAGCGACACGGCTTCTTTAAAGGCAAAAGGTATTTTTCCAGCCACCATCACTTTTACCGAAGGTATATGGGAAGGCACGGTAACAATAACTAAAGCAGGCACAATAAGTATTACTGTCCTTGCCGAAGGGAAAACCGGCACAAGCAATCAATTCTGGGTTTCTCCATCTCCGTTAAACCACTTTACACTCGGAACTATTTCTTCTCAGGAAGCAGGTAAGGAATTCGAGGTAACGATTACCGCTATGGATGCTTATGAAAATATCGCTACCTATACAGGCACAGCCTACCTTCAGGACATCACACAGACTATTTTCCCCAAAACTGCTACCTTCACAAATGGGAATTGGCAAGGGACAGTAACCATCACCAAATCAGGCACAACTGCTATTACCGTAAGTTACCAGGACAAAGCAGGCACAAGCAATTCCTTCTTCGTCACCCCTGCCGCACTTGACCACTTTATCATTGGCACTATCACCAATCAAACCGCAGGAACTACTTTTACCATCACCATCACGGCAAAAGACAGTTTTGGAAATATTGCCGATGGCTTTACCGGTATTGCCGATTTAATCCTAAGTCCTCCGCAATCCAAAATCCAAAATCCAAAATCCAAAATTCTTTCACCCCTCAACCCTACTACTACAACCAATTTCACCACAGGCATCTGGCAAGGCACTGTTAGTATTACTAAGGCAGGAACTACCTGTATTTTTGCTACGGCAGACGATAAAACAGGAACAAGTAATCCATTTTATATTAACCCAAATACCATTCATGAAATAGTCATTGAGCCATCTGAGATTGAATTAGAGATAGAAGATAAGTATAAATTTGAGGCATCCGGATTTGATAAATATGGAAATAAGTTAGATGAATTAGATTACACCTGGAAGACGCTCATTGGTAATGTTGAGCCTACATCAGGCACCTGGACATTATTTAAAGCGACGATTACCACAACCATAGGGACATTAACTGCCGGTTATGGTACAATTATTGGCTACGCCACTATTAGCCTGAAATCAGGTGCGTTAAATTATATCATTATTACCCCTCAAATTGCCACAGTAACCGTCGGAGAAAGTAAAACCTTTATGGCAAAAGGGTATGATAAATATGGAAATGAGGAGTTTATTAATGGAGGAACATGGACTTTAGAATCATGGATGGGTAGTATTGTCCCCTGGACAGGCACGCAAACTAATTTTTATGTCGGGGTAAAATCCGGTTATGGCACGATAAACTACCTAAATCAAATGCGGGCAACGGCGATTATTACCATTTTACCGGGAACACATACCCGATTTAAAATTGGCACTGTCTCTTCCCCACAAAGTGCAGGCATACCGTTTAATATCACCATTACTGCCGTTGATTCATACAATAATCCTATTGAGAATTATATTGGTGGTGTGAACTTAAGTTATGCGGCAGGCAAAATAGAGCCGGAGATAATCACTAATTTTACTGCCGGGATATGGACAGGCACAATAACCGTAGAAAAGACGGGTGAAGATGTAACAATTACTGCTGTGGACAGTGGGTCAGCCACGCTCAAAGGGGTAAGCAATGCCTTTAATGTTCAACCAAGTGTCCTTCATCACTTTAATATAAGTGAGCCGGCACCAACTTATATTATTAATTCTAAGATTCCTCTTGTCATTACGGCTGAGGATACCTATGGAAATATCCTGACCAATTATAATGGTACCTTTAGTCTAACTGAAGAGACCCAAACCATTTATCCCAAAGAAGGTCGTTGTCTGAGTGGTAGATTTATTGGTTCGGTGACTATCTCAAAGGCAAAGCCGCACATTAAGATTACAGTTACCACCACAGATAAGTTCGGAATAAGTGATTCGTTCACCACTCTGATAGATGATGAATCAGGTGGCAAAATTACCGGAGATGTTGGTGATGAGAAGACATCTATTGAAATTGCTAAACAGACTCTTTGGACGGATTTTTACATCACTATTGACCCGAAGCCTGAGCAACAACACCTTGAGATTAATTTAGCTAATTTTGCCTTATCCCATGACCCAACATCACGGGGAATAACAAATTCATTACATTTATTCCAAGCTTATGATAAGGATGACAAACCCATACAGCCAGGGACTAATTCCTTTATTTTAATTTCACTCCCTTATCCGGATGAAAATCAGGATGAGTTCGTAGATTATCCTGAGGTAAGGATAAATGAGCAAACACTTAAAATATATGAATTAAAAAACAGCCGTTGGGTAGAGGTAAAAAATGGCACAGTTCATCCTTACGAGAATATAGTTTCAGCTAAGATTACAAATTTTGGGGTCTATATGTTGATTGGACAGATTATCCCTGCAAATCTTGATATTTTAAAGGTATATCCCAATCCATTCAAGCCTATTCGAGGAGATAGTGAAATTGTATTTGATGGCTTACCTCCAAATACTACGATTAGAATATATGATATTTCAGCAAGTTTAATCAAGGAGATTGAGAATATTTCCACAGGTAGTTATAAGTGGGATGTCCGAGATGCTTATGGCAAGAATGTCGCCAGTGGAATATATATTTATATTATTAGCAATGATGAAGACATGAAAAAGATAGGTAAGATAGCTATTATCAGATAGAGGTCAGGTTGTAATCCCTAAGTTACAGGGGAAAAACAACCCCCTACCCCCCCTTTTTTTAAGCTTATCTTTACCCACAAGTCTACAATATCTTATAAATAGGGATGTTATGAGAATAATTACAGGGGTAACTGTTCAGCCAATTAAAAATTTTGTAATGTGAATAATTGTAAACTGTAAAATGGATAATGGAAAATTACAGCATTTCGCATGGGTTACCACTCTTCATTTACGCATTCTCATTTTACATTTTTCATTTTACAGTATCCATTTTACAGTTCTTCATCCTTTGTCTTTGAGTAACATATTGTCAGATATAAACTTATAAAGACAGAAAAGATGTGGGTAAGGATAAGCTTTTTTAAGGAGGAATAAAACGGGATTGTGCCATATTCCCCCTTAAAAAAGGGGGTTAGGGGGTTGTTTTTCTTACCCAGTCAAAAAGTAACCCACCGTAACTGATACTAAGTTGCAATCAAAAGTATATTTACTCAGGTTGACAGTTGTAAGGTTCAGGGTTCAGGGTTAGAAAAGGAATTAGGTGACCAACCTTGAACTTTGAACCTATCAACCTAATTAATATATTTTTGAATGCAACTTGGTATGAGGCATTCCTCAGGTTAATTTTTTTACTTGACTTAAGTGGTTTAATAGGGTATAATATTTCTCGGATACAGATAAAAGATTCGCGAAGAAAATACTTTTAAAAAGCGAAGTATCCAAGGAAGAGAAGGATAATTTAATCCTTTCATCCAAAATAAGAGGAGGTAAAATATTATGTTTAGAATTTTGTTGGTAGTAATAGGGATTTTAACAGGTATTGTTGGGTGTAGTAAGTCACCGGAAGGTGAAAAGGTTATCAAGATAGCATTGGTTTGTCCTCTGACCGGAGATATTGCGGCAATGGGGCAAGGGATGAAACGAGGGGCTGAAATGGCTGTAGAAGAGGCTAATGTATCAGACAGACTTGCCGGAATAAAACTTGAATTAGCCGCTTTTGATGACCGTGCAGACCCAAAAGAGGCTGTAAGTGTAGCTAATCAGGTTATTTCCGATACAAAAATAGTTGGGGTAATTGGTCATCTGAACAGTGGTTGTTCAATCCCTGCAAGTCAAATCTATGCCAAACGCAATCTCCTGATGATGACCTCTGCTTCAACTAATCCTAAATTAACCCTCCAAGGATTAACGAATGTATTTCGTGTATGTACAACCGATGATGTCCAGGGAAGTTTTGGTGCAAACTATATCATCGATAAGTTGAAAATAACTACAGCGGCAGTGATTCACGATAAAACCGCTTATGGACAAGGTCTGGCTGAAGAATTCAAAAAACAGTTTGAACTACGACAGGGTAAGATATTAAGTTTTGATGGGATTAACATTGGTGATAAAGATTTTAGAGCACTCCTCGTGCGAATAAAAAATGAAAAACCGGCAATGCTTTACTTTGGAGGGATGTATAGTGAGGATGGTTTGATTGCCAAACAAGCAAAGGAATTAGGATTGATGGTGCCTATAGTTGGAGGTGATGGGGTGTTTAGTCCAGAATATATCAAAATTGGAGGTAACGCCACTGAAGGAAATTATGCCTCAATGATAGGTGTACCACCAGAGAAACTACCAAAAGCAAAAGTGTTTATGGATAAATTCAAGTCAAAATATCCTGAGGTGGATATGCAACCTTATGACCCATACACTTATGAAGCGACTTGCATTCTTATAGAAGCTATTGAAAAAACTAACAAAGAACCATCTCAAATAGTTGATTATGTCTCCAAAATTAAATATGATGGTATTTTAGGTGAAACTACCTTTGATGAAAAAGGTGATACCCTTAATAAAACTATAAGTATCTATCAGGTTAAGGATGGCAAATTTGTTTATTGCGAGTAAAAAACAGGGTTCAGGGTATTTTCTTCCACCCTCAACCTTAAACCCTTACAAAGGGATAATAATATGAATTTGGAATCTGTAAAAAGGGAAAATCTGCATTCTTTAAGTAATATCTATTCTGGTAAGGGATCACAGGCAGATATTTGGTTAGCCAGAATAGACAACCAACTTGTGGCTGTAAAAGATTATCATCAAAAAGGGTTTTTATTTAAATTACTCTTTGGAAGATGGCTTATTAATCGTGAATTTGAAATCTATAAAAAATTACAGGGGATAAAAGGTATCCCGGATGTTTATAAATTATTAGATAAAGATGCGTTTATTTTAGAATATATTGAAGGAAAAGATTGTTCTCATTTTAATAAGGGAAGCCTGTCTGAAGAATTCTTTATTAAACTTAAAGACTTAATAGATGAGATTCATAGTCGTGGTGTAGTTCATTGTGATTTAAAGAAAAGGACGAATATAATCATGACACCATTGGGGCAACCATTTTTAGTAGATTTTGCGGCCGGTTTTGCTCAAGGCAGGAAGTTTAATTTTATCTGGAATTGGTTTTACAGACAATTTTATGAAGATGACCTCAAGGCAATCGCCAAATTAAAGAAGAAGGTGGCACCAGAGCTTTTAAATAAGGAAGAAGAAAATAGTTTATATAAACGGTTATTTTTAGAAAACGAGGTGCGGTATGTAAGAAAGCAGGTGCGTAAATGGATAAAGAAGTTGGCGTTGAGGTAGGTAACCGTTTCGGTCATTTAAATAGCCTTATGCAAAATTAGAGTTATAATTATGACACAAAGGCACGAAGGGACACTTAAGTTTAATTTCAAAAATGGAATTTAGGCTTTAGCCTTTCATCGCCTCGGAATGAAATCCTAAAGGATTAACTCCGAGAATTAATCCCGTGAATCTTTGTGATACTTAGTGTTTTGGTGTCGTTGTGGCAAGTCTGATGGTAATGGGTCAGTTATTGGGGGAAATTTGTTCGTAGTAACCCGCTTTAGCGGGTAGATTTAAGGCAAATAACCGCATAAATGCGGTTACTACAAACTCTATCCCCCCTGATAACTAACCCATTACGTCTGATGTCTATAATCTACTGGACAGAAAAATAGTAAAAAACACTTGACAAAACATCTTTTTTTGTTATAATTAAATTTAGACAAATTAAACTATAATGTGGTATGAAAGCAAGGTAGCAAAGGTCGATTTCTCCTACAAGTCAGGAGAAGAAAAGCTACTTCAAGTTTTTTTCAATAGTAGCCAAGGTCGATCTGTCTTGCCTGATAAAGGCAGGATTAGGAAAAACTACTGCTTAATATCTTAAAAAATAGTAGCCAAGGTCGAGATATTTTTGATTAAAATCAGGAATAGGAAAAGTTACTTTTTAAGATGAGAAAAAATCTATGAATTTAAAAATAAAAGGAGAAAAAATGCAAAAAAATTTCAGTTTAAAGATTTTGTTGACATTACTGATGTCTTGTATGATTGTAGGGAGCACCTTAAGTGTAAATGCTACACAGCTGATAACTCAGACACATAGAGAAACTCGAGAGACAAATCCTCCTCCCAACATTCCCAATTTAGCAATAGACCAACAACAGATAACAAATAGTGGTGCAAGTTATATGGCAGTATGTGATGCATCGCCATGGCAAAGTTTTGTCCCAAGCCAGAATACCTTATCCACAGTAGCTATTTATATAGCAGCTTGGAATCTACACTACACTAGTGATCTAACAATGCACATTAGAACTTCTCCCGATAGTCCTGATTTGACCTCTGTTACAGTATCCCAAGACGAAATTCCAACAGCAAACACATGGATAGTATTTGATGTTCCAGATATCAGTGTAACACCAGGAAACACATATTATATTGTTATGACTGGTAATGGTGAGGCAATTGCGCGTTATGGGTGGAGTAGTCAAAGAGAGTATGATGCCTATCCATTAGGAGAGGCATGTATATCACCAGCACAAGATTGGGAATTTGCAACCTACTATCCTATGTTTGTAGGTCCCGCAGTTGATGTTCTCGTAAACGGGACCCAGTTTGTAGCCAGCAATACCGTTACGATTAAGGTGAAGGTGACTAATGGTCCTACGCCGGTTACGGCAGATGTGATTGTGTGGGTTTCCTTACCGGATGGAACGATAATTCGGTTACTTGATTTAACAGGAGTTACTATTCCAGCGAATATGAATCAGGCATTCACTATCTTTTCGTATCACTTTACGGCTAATGACCCGGTTGGGTTATATGATGCAGGTGCGGTGCTCATATACCATCCAGGCGGGATAGTATCTGATGTAGAACTCTTTACGAAACAGTAAGGAACCTACAAAATACTATCTTAAATGAAGTTAAAAAAGGGTCAAGTCCTCTCTTTTGTTGGGGGCTTGACCCTTCTCTTTGTGTAACCGTTCAGCCGGTTAAAAAATAACTGTAAACTGTAAAATGGATAATGAAAAATTTAAAATTAGGTAACACTTTAGCCATCTGAAGCAAAGAATAACCATAGAAGCAGTGAAACATGGAGAAAAGCCACAGATTACACAGATTTTCACAGATTATAAATTCTTACCTCTGATTTCTATTCTCTGTGAATCTGTGGCTTATATTCT
>JBDRHR010000169.1:0-5006 GCA_043816605.1 Nitrospirota bacterium | reverse complement strand
GTATTTCATCTCTCTAATCTCCTGTCCGGGAAATATTATACTCAAATAATTACTTTTTGTCAAGCAAAAAATTACATAGCTGGAAAAATTTATTAGAAAAGGCAGATTTTGGGGACAAATTTGAACATACCTCTCTCGTTAGATGTATTTATGTATATACCTGCTTGTTTAATAGCATCCCGAGATGCGGCATCCCTCGCCCCTTTTTCTATAGCAAATTTTTCTGACTGACCTACAAAGAGACAATATTCACCTTCTGTTCTTGGTGGAGTTTGTATCCATACAGGTCTTTCCTTATGGGTACTCCAGAGCATTTTTTCTCCTGCAACCGCAGGTGGTGGTGCTATCCCCTTTTCCACTTTTGTCTCCTTGCAACCACAAACACACAAAGAGCACATCCCTGTTATTACCCCTGCTAAAATTATAGTTCTCCTCATCCTTCTGTACCTCCTTGATAAGATTAGCCTACTTTAAGATTTGTGAAGAAATATTAATCTCTAACCTCATCGGACTGGTTAAAGGAAGGGATGAGAAAACAATCAAAATGGTTGAGGATGTGTTAAGTGATGTAGTAAAATGGATAGAAGGAAGTCAATAAAAGGTGTGGGAATCTGGGAACACAATTAAGTACTTAAATAAATTTCCTTTAAAAATCCTGTTGACATTATACCTGACTCAATGGTAGAATTTAGGTGTTATGAATAATAACTTTTTATCTATATCTAAAAGTGATTTAAAACAAAGAGGCTGGAAGGAATTAGATATAATTTTAATTACCGGTGATGCCTATGTTGACCATCCTTCTTATGGGACAGCGGTTATCGGCAGGGTTTTGGAAGATGCCGGATTTAAAGTCGGCATTATTGCTCAACCTGATTGGAAAAGTTCAGATGATTTTTTAAGGCTGGGCAAACCTAAATTGTTTTTTGGAATTACCGCAGGCAACCTTGACTCAATACTCAGTAACTATACCATTAATAGATTACCAAGAAGAAAGGATGATTATTCACCAGGGGGCAAACCCGGGTTAAGACCTAATCGGGCAACAATTGTCTATGCCAATAAAGTAAAAGAGATTTTCCCTGATACACCTATTGTCTTAGGAGGTATAGAGGCAAGCCTGAGGAGACTGGCTCATTACGATTATTGGTCTGATAAAGTCAGACGGTCTATTTTATTAGACGCAAAGGCAGATATTCTGGTTTATGGAATGGGCGAAAAACAGATTGTAGAAATAGCCACACGCATAAATTCCGGTGATGGGATAAAGGATATACCAGGCACAGTAGTCGCAAGGAGTAATTTGGAGGGACTCAAGAATTATATCCTCATTCCTTCGTTTGAAGAGGTATCAGCGAATAAGGATAAATTCAACGCGGCATTCAAGGCGTTTTATTTCGAATGCGACCCTTTTAGAGGCAGAACCATTGTCCAGCCGCATGGCAATAGATTTGTTGTCCAATTTCCGCCGCCGTTACCTCTGAATACAAAAGAATTGGACCATATCTATCTTCTCTCTTATGTGAAAAAGTGGCATCCTGTCTATGATAAAGAAGGAGGAGTACCGGGTTTTGAGACTATCCGATTTTCTATTATCTCCCATCGAGGTTGTTGTGGCCAATGCAGTTTTTGCTCCTTATATGCCCATCAAGGACGCATTATACAGAGCCGCAGTAAAGAATCTATCATCCAGGAAATAAAGATTATGACAAATACCGGTGATTTCAAAGGGACAATTACAGATATAGGCGGTCCAACGGCAAATTTATATCACGCAGAATGCGAATTTTGGAAAAGAAAAGGTGCATGCTTTGACAAACAATGTTTGCTTCCAACAAGATGTCCAAACCTTAAACTCGGGTATGAGCAAACCTTGAGTTTATGGAAAGATGTGATGAAGATTCCCGTGGTAAAACACCTGTTTATCGGTAGTGGGCTAAGGTATGATTTATTGAATGATAAGTCTGGAGAGCAATATCTGAGGACACTTTGTGAACATCATTTAAGCGGACAACTTAAGGTTGCACCGGAACATACGGTGGATAATGTCTTGAGGTTGATGAACAAGCCTTGTTTTAAAAACTACGAGAAATTTGTGGAGAGGTTTAAAGATATAAATAAAGAATTAAACAAAAAACAATATCTGGTAAATTATTTCATCACCTCTCATCCCGGCTCAGATTTAAAGGCGAGCTTGGAAATGGCTCGTTATCTGGCAAACAAACACATTCACCCGGAACAAATTCAGGATTTTATTCCTCTGCCAATGACCATTTCAGGATGTATGTATTATACCGGAAAACACCCTTTTACCGGTGAAGAGATTTATGTGCCAAGGGAAATTAAAGAGAGGAAGATGCAAAGAGCCATTATTCAAGAGAAGATGGTGTGACCTTACCTCCTACTACTATCTTTCAAGCAATTGTTCAGGTCGCTACAAAATAGGTGGTGAAAAACTGTAAAATGGGTACTGTAAAATGCGAAATGTAAAATGAATGTAGCATAGACAAGTCGAATCATTATCACGATACTTTAATTTTCAAATTTTCATTATCCATTTTACAGTTTACAGTTATTTACACTTCAAAGTCTTTAACCGGCTAAACGCTTATTCTTTCAAGAGTGGCTCTGCTACCTCATATTATTTTTCAACTGCTCAACATACAACTTTCGTATGTGTCCAAATATCTCTAAATAAGCCTGCGTTTTATAATCAGGGTATGTCCATTCCCATGTTTGGAATCTTTTTGCTCTAAATCGCAGTGTTACCTCGGCATAAATTCCATCCCTTAGGTAAATACGATGCTGGTGGTCTTTGGTTGTAGCTAATACCAATTTTGATAAGGAAATATATCCCGGGTCAAGATTAATCCTTCTTTTTGGAAGGCTTGCCTTGTAGAGGCTTACCTCGTTGAGGCTTGCCTCGTTATTAAGGCTAAAATCTTCTTCAAGCAGATTAGTAAAGATTTTAATATCTGCAAGTTCACAGGGGTCAATTAGCTTCTCAAAACTTATAAACATTCTTTGGAGTCCTGTCCCCATTTCCTCACAATAATAATCAGTAGCATCAAAAGGTAAAATCGGGCTGATAAAGTCAACCTCACCGAATTTTTCCTTTAATTTGTCTTGTGCCATACCAAATAATTCCGGGGAGGCAGAAATCATTCCTACAATTAACTTCACTGGTTTTGGTTGACTGATTGTACCCATTTTAAAAATCCAACAAGGAATTATCTTCTCTTCGCTCAGGGGTATCTTGAGGTAAAAGTTCCTCACCACCTGTCCTGAATTCACAAGTCGCAATATTATAAATCCAGTCATAATCCTTAGGGGAGGTGATAACTTCTTTAATTAATAATGGGGAATTGATGATATGCAGATTATTTTTTGAGGTAAAGGGGTTCATTGGAAAATTATGGAAATAAGGGCCAAAATCCTCTTTTGTTTTGGTTAATCCGTTTCTGTCGGTGCGTTGCAGTAATTGGGTAGTGACATCTTCTCCCCGAGTAGATGCAGTTTGTTTTTTAGTTTTTTCATCCCATATAAATCCTAATTTAGCTTGCGGATGTTGTCCATTATAAACAAGGATGATAGTCCGAATATCCTTTAAAGCAAATTTTAACTCAGAAATTTTATCCTTTACCGGTTTTTGAAAAAGAGGTTTTTTTTGAGGTTGTTCTTTTACCGGCTGAGAGGTTGTATCTTTAACCGGACAAAACCCCATTGGAGTTCCAATAGAAGTATTAATTATTATAAATCCTAAGACAAGAAATATTCTCTTTATCATTATCATTTTCTTTCCTTCTCCTTTTGTATCAATTTCCATGGATTTCTTTTTAGATCCAGGGTTAATTCCTCTAAGTTTTTGGCGGCATTTGTCAGATGGTTAGCTACCTCTTCATCTGAAATTAACTTACCTAATGTCCCATCTCCCTTTTCTATCTTTTTAAGTATAGATTGGGTAGAGTCCGTAATTTTAGTTATTTCTGAAAGTGTTTCGGTTATACCTTTTTTGGTTCCACCAACCACCAGACTTAAATCATTTAATGTTTTACTTAATTGAAATGATGCTTGTTGAAACTGGATAGCAGATTCTTTGAATTTTTTGGTTGTATCTCTAAAATCACCACGATTTTCTTCAACTATTTTTTTAATGATAATGAGATGGAGTGTAAATTTTTAATACTATAATTAATATCTTCTTTATTTTCAACTAACAATTCATTTAAGGTAGTAGTAAAGGTAGCCATATTTTTAAGGATTTTATCAAATTCTGCCCATGTTTCTTCTCCACCTAACATTTTGTCCATGAAGACAATTATCCTCTCTGATTTATTGACTATCGCCTCTGTTCTACTAAGTACTTCATCTATATTGACAGGATTTATTCCTTTAATTATACTTCCTGATTCAAGGATTTTACCTTGAGGTGTGCCCAGAGTAATCTCCACATATTTTTCTCCAACAATCCCTAATGAATTTATGGTTACCTTTGAATCACTTTTAATTTTAGCTGTGGGTTCTAACTTTAAGGTAACGGTTATCTTACTATCAGACAATGAAAGGTTTTTTACCTCACCAACCTCCATTCCGGCTAATCTTACCGGAGCTCCTGCGTTAAGACCACTAACATAGTCAAAATATACCACAATGGTGTATCCTTGTTGTAAAAAGAATTTTCCACTTGCCGCTATAATTAACATTCCTAAGAGAGTTAATGATACAGCGACCATAATTCCTACTTTTAATTCAGAACTAATTTTCATTCATAGCACCTCTTTTGTTTTTATTTCCTGCCTTCAGCCTTCTTATTACTAATTTAGTATGCCAGAAATACTTTGAAATGTCAAGAAAAAAATTACTTTTTGTGTAATGTGTCACTGAATTGGGATATTATAGCAATTTCACTAAATTTTTGCCTAATAAGGTATGAAAATAATGCCACCCCTTCGGGGTTTAATTGTCCTTGTTTAACAATTGCTATAATAATGTCATCCCTTCGGGAT
>JBDRHR010000168.1:0-2218 GCA_043816605.1 Nitrospirota bacterium | reverse complement strand
GTACCAAAAACCACAGAAATAAATGCGTGGTGCGCAGCAAATAAAAAAGTGGGCGAGGTTGAAAATATATCTTTTGGATCGTCTAAGGTGAGGATTACGAAGCACTGGGGAGATAGTCAAGTTATTAGAAAATGTAAAATTATCATCTATGAATAGGAGTATGAAATGACAGGAATAGAACTAAGACTTAGATATGCAAACAGATTAAAAGCAATACAAAAAATAGCATACTTTGAAAAGGATGTAGAAATTAGTGAAAGGTGGCGAAAAGCTTTTGAAGTATACAGGCATCTTATTAGATGTAGCAAATCACACGGATTGAAAGAAAACCAACACGGACTTTGCAGATTTGGGAGTGGGCGCAAATGTTGAAAAAGGGGAATGAAATGGAAAGGAATACGGAAGTGGCGGTGTTATCAGCATACCGAAAAAGATTTGATATGTGGGTAGAGGATAATGGTAAGGAAGGAGAGAAATACATTTGTGTAACGGATATACGAGATACAAGAGGAAGAGTATTCTCAAGAGTAGAAAAGTCATACGATTGGTGGGAAATGAAGAATGCGAATGATGTAGAAAAAGCTGCAGTGTTGCGATGCAGATTAAGGAATTATTAATGCCTAAACAATTATATTGTTCAAGATGTAATAAAAATTTAGGTGAGATAAACAAAGGCAGAATTAAAAGCGGTGCAGTTCTTTTGTGCGGAGCTTGTAACTACAATTTGTTAGTGCTGGAGAATAAATTGAAAGGTGCAACAAAAAGCGACTTCCCGAATATATTTAAGGAGTTCAAAAAGGCGGGGTTAAAAATATGATAATTAGCAAAGCTATCAGAGATGAATTTGTAAGACTGCGAAATTACGGTTGCTGGGTTGGTAATTTTAACAGCCGGAGGTACAACAATCCGGGCATCAAAAACCATCCCGATTGGCTAATTATAAAACGTAATTATGCAGTTATTTGGGTTGAGGTTAAGATTGGCAAAGATAAGTTTACGGAAGGTCAAAAAGAATTTGCACAAATGGTTAGCTGGTTTGAAGGCATGCCTCACTCAAAAATCTATTATAGAACTGTAAGGAATGCAAATGAAGCCAAGATTTTAGCGGAAATGATTATGGGGAAGGATTTATGAAGTATTTTGATGAAGATGGAACAACTATTTACAACGGAGATTGCTTAGAAGTTTTAAAGGGCATACAAAACGACAGCGTAGATTGTGTAATAACGAGTCCGCCATATTACCAGTTGAGATTTTATTCAGGCATACCCGACTATGTTTGGGGTAGTGATAAGAGTTGTGAGCATGAGTTTGACTTAACCAAAACAAAGCTGATGCACGAAAACAGAAATAACCGGTCAGGTACGCAGGTAGAGGTAATAGGGAATCCAACGGGCACAACCTTCATAAACAGAGAAAGCAAGATAAGGCAAGGATTTTGCATTAAATGCGGTGCATGGAAGGGACAGTTAGGATTAGAGCCAACATATCAGTTGTATTTAGACCACATGATAGAGATAATGGTTGAATTAAAGCGGGTAATTAAGCCAAGCGGGAGTATTTGGATAAATTTGGGTGATTCGTATTCGACTTTAAGCGGTGGCATAAGGGGTTTAACTAGATGTGATAAACAATATGGGCAAATATCTCATAAAGCAGTGATGGGGCAAGGCTTCGACCAAACCAAACAAGAAGATTATCCTAAAAAATCTTTAATGTTAATTCCTCACAGATTTGCGATTCGGTGTATTGATGAACTCGGGCTGATATTGCGCAACGATTGCGTTTGGGCAAAGCGGAATGGTATGCCTGAGAGCGTAACGGATAGGTTTAGCAAGAAGCACGAGTTTGTGTTCTTTTTTGTGAAGGAGCAGAAGTATTATTTTGATTTGGATGGGGTGAGAGATAAATGCACAGACCAAAACCGACTAACAAGAAGATTGTTGGACCCGAATAACAATAATCGTATGTATAAGCGAGGCGAAGATGGATCAAAGGCTTTTGGCATAAATCCATTGACAGCAGAAAAGGCAAGATTAAATATGTTAGGAAAAGGCAAGAACCCGGGAGACGTATCAGACTTTTGGGACGTACCGACTCAACCGAGTTCAGCGAAGCATTACGCAACTTTTAACAGCGAATTGATAGACAAGCCGATACTCGCTGGGTGTCCCGAAGGTGGAGTTATTTTAGACCCATTTTGCGGGACTGGGACAAC
>JBDRHR010000167.1:0-4570 GCA_043816605.1 Nitrospirota bacterium | reverse complement strand
TTAATCCCGAAGGGATGACATTATTATAGCAATTGTTAAACAATTACAATTAAACCCCGAAGGGGTGGCATTATTTTCATACCTTATTAGGCAAAAATTTAGTGAAATTGGTATAATATCCCAATTCAGTGACCCATTACGAAAATTTAAATATTTTTGTTGAAATTTATTTACTTTTAGTGTATACTGTGAAAAAGGAGGGATTGAAAATGATTGACAAGGAATTGTTAGATATTTTAGCCTGCCCTGTATGTAAAGGGGATATTACCTGTGATGAGGCAAATCAAAGATTAATTTGTGCCTCCTGTGGTCGTAAATACCCAATCAGGGATGGAATTCCGGTAATGCTGGAAGAAGAAGCAGAAAAATGATTATAAGATAAGACCTATAAGACTTATAAGTCCTATAATCTCTAAGGGGGGATAAAAATGGCCTGGTTTAGAAAACCTAAATACACTACTATTCCAATTACACAAAGGAAATTAGAAACATCAGAGAGATTATGGGTAAAGTGTAAAGATTGTGGTGAAATGATTTATAAAAAAGACTGGGAGGATAGTCTAAAGGTATGTCCTGAGTGTAACTACCATTTTCGACTAAATCTTCAGGAAAGAATAGCTTTTGTCTTAGATAAAGATAGCCTTCAAGAGGATGATACGGATATTCAACCAACGGATTTCTTGAATTTTACTGACTCAAAGAGTTACAAAGATAGGTTAACTGAGTACCAAAAGAAAACAGGTTTTGAGGATGCGGTGGTTACCGGTACGGGAACAATTAATGAGCATAAAGTTGTACTTGGTATTTTAGACTTTAATTTTATGGGTGGGAGTATGGGGTCTGTAGTGGGTGAGAAACTTACCAGAGCAATTGAAAAGGCTATTTCGGCAAGGGTACCTCTAATTATTATTTCAAGTTCCGGTGGTGCGAGAATGCAAGAAGGAATAATGTCTCTAATGCAAATGGCTAAAACCTCAAGTGCCATAGCTCGACTAAATACCTCAGATGGACTCTTTATTTCTGTGCTTGTTGACCCTACTACCGGTGGAGTTACAGCAAGTTTTGCCTCACTTGGAGATATTATCATCGCTGAGGCTAAAGCACTAATAGGTTTTGCCGGCCCACGAGTAATTGAACAAACAATAAATCAACAATTACCAAAAGGATTTCAACGAGCGGAATTTATGTTGGAACATGGTCTGATAGATATGGTTGTCTCACGCAAGGAGTTAAAAAATACACTATCACAAATATTGGACCTATTAGCGTAAATTAGAAAGAAGGCTGTCCCTATTTTAAGGAGGAATGGAGATGCTTAATACAAATAAGGGTTTTCTCCAATTCTCCCCTTTTGTAATGCCTCAGTTACGGGGGGTATTTTTTGACCGGGTAAGGAAGACAACCCCCTAACCCCCTTTTTTAAGGGGGAATATGGCACAACCCCGTTTTATTCCCCCTTAAAAAAGGGGGTTAGGGGGTTGTCTTCCTCCGGTAACTGAGGCATTACCCCCTTTCCCACTTTCTCCTTATCTTATACTACCTGATGTCCCCCGCCGGCGGGGGTTAGGGGGTGGATTAACCCTGGATGTAGGCAAGAGGAGGTAATAGTATGAATACATTAAGCGAGAAAGACCGAAAACACCTTGAGAAAATGCTTGACATACTTAAGGACAAATGGCAAATTCTGGAAGAAAAACGAGCTATGTTTGGAACTCCCGATTTCCCTTCATCTATGCAGTATGAACTGAATGACACAGAATCAGAAATTAGAGGAATATCCATTAAACTTGGCATTCCACCACCCTTTGAAAGGCTAAAGCCTGAAATCCAATCGGTAGAACCCGATTCCACTCCTATAAACCGGCAAAAACTGGAGGATGTCTTTCGGACAGAATACCGGTTAGATAAGCTGGATTTTGGGCATCTGGGAGCTACTCGTGAGCAACTTAACCAGAAACTTGAACTCCAGAGTGTTTATGTCGCTCTGAAGGTGAAGGAGCGAACCTTTGATAGATTGATGACATCAGCCAATATCACGGCACTTACTTCCCATCAGCAGAAAAATTTACCTCGATTATTTCAGCAGATAGATGAGTTGGTTCGTTTAGAACAGGAGAAAAATCAGCGAAGTTTTGAAACTAATCAGAAGGAGGCTTGCCTCGTTATGGATGAACGGCTTTCTCACTTTATTGCCTGCAAGATTCTGATGGAAGCCAATGCCGAAAATATTCGTGCTGCCAAGGTCATCATTAACGAAATCAAAAGTAGTCATCCAAACAAACATCAACAGGTGATGTCTATTCTTCAGGCATTGAGTAACCTGGCGGTTATCTCCCGTTCTTTGGCAGAGATTCCCGGCAAGGCGCGATTTCATCTGCTGATTGGTGATGCCGGTGCCGGTAAATCTACTGCCTGCCGCTACATGGCTTTGAGATGTTTTGAGGGATTGCAAGCCGAATTTGAAATCACAGGCACAACACCCTTACCTATTTACTTAAGGCTGGAAGACTTTGGGAAGATGGTGGCAGATTATACAGATGGACTTCATTGTTTATTAGCCTGTGCCGCTAACTTTTGGCAGGGTAGCAATAAGTCTGAATTGTTCAATGCCGGACAATTCCACCCCCCTACCCCCCGCCAGCGGGGGATAGAAGGTAGCAATAAGTCTGAATTATTCAATGCCGGACAATTGCTCTATGCTATCAGTCATCAACCGGTCTGGCTCTTTCTCGATGGACTGGATGAGATTTCCAATCCCGATAACCGGCTTAAACTGGCTGATATTGTGTGTAAGATAGCCCAATCAAACTTATTTCCTCAATTGCGTATTACCCTTACCAGTCGGCCGGCGACAATTACAAATGAACTGTTAGATAAATTGGGCATACCGGATTTTCACATTTTAGACTTGGAACAATCACAAATTGTGGATTTTGCCCATAAATATTTTGCGGCTAATTTGCCTGAAGAGACAGAACGGAAAAAGCAGGCTCAGGAGTTTCTGTCAGCATTGAACGCTGTCCCTGCCGCCGGGCGTCTGGCTTCCAATCCATTATTATTAACGGTAATTGCCGTTCTCCATTACAAGGCGGGTGCATTACCTCGTTATCGCGTGGAATTGTATGAGAAATGTATCGACCAATTAATGGCACAAAAAGCGACTACTCCCGGTCGGCTGGGAACAGGAAACATAACCTTTAAATATCCGTTAGCCTCTATAGACTGGGACCATTTCCGTATTATTGATGTCTTGTGTGACCTGGCATTTCACACTCATCAAAATCCGGAAGATGAAATGTTGCTAAAGCCTGAGTTCCTGCGGAAGCGGCTACAGGAAAGCAAGTTAAATTTAATCCCCGAGGAGATAAAGTCTTCTGCTGTTCTGGAACAAGTGGCTAAAGAATTTTTAGATGAATGCGACCGGTTAATTGGTCTGCTGGCATTTCGTGGCGGCCACTATGTCTTTGTCCATCGGACATTTCAGGAATATTTAGCCGTCAAGTGGCTTGGGTTGCAGAGAGAAGCCGTGCAAGAAAAGTATCTTTTAACTATGTTGCAAAACCCTGCTCACTGGCAGGAGGTTATCCGCTTATTTTTCAATTGGCTGGGCAAAAGCAGTCCTGAATTTGGTAAGGAATTAGTAGATAAAGTCCATCAGATGGCTTTATCCCAGGAAAATAAATCCCTGATTCTCTTATTAGCCCAATGCCTGACAGATTTTGAAGAATACAGGCAAGACGAGCCTTTGCACAACGAAATAAAAGCGTCTCTGCAGCAATTCAGGAATAAAAGCCACCGCCAGCCTCAACTCTTCCTTGCCTCAGGTAATGCCTTAGGCTTGCTCGACGAACCACACATTGATGTTGCCGATCCACCAATGGTCTGTTTCAAACCAGACAAACCGTTTAATATGGGCAGCAATAAATATGATGAACAACCCATCCATTCGGTCAAGCTGTCGCCTTATTGGCTGGGGAAATATCCGGTAACCAATAAGGAGTTTGGCGAATTCATTAAAGGTGGTGGCTATGAAACTAAGGAGTATTGGTTTGATGAGGAGAGCCGGTTTAAATTTGACGGCAGAGAATTTCTAAAAGGGCTTAAGGAGAAAGTTCCGAGTTACTGGCTGGATGAGCGATTTGGTAAGGGCAGGCAATTAGCACCTGTAGTGGGTATCAGTTGGTATGAGGCTATGGCTTATTGCCGCTGGTGGACACTTACCTTTGGAGTGCGGTGGCTTGCCACCGCTTTGGAAAGCGAAGACAGAGAACTCATTCTTCCTTCGCACTCCGAAAATATTCCACCCCCTAACCCCCGCCAGCGGGGGATAAACCACCCCCTTACCTTCGCCGGCGGGGGACATCCACTCCCTGCTCTCGATAGCGGGGGACATCGCCGGGTAATCATGCGGTTGCCCACCGAAGCTGAATGGGAGTTTGCGGCTCGCGGGTTTGAGGGCCGAGAATACCCGTGGGGCAATACACCGGAACCCAGTCCTGAGCAAGCAAATTACAATGATAGCCATCTTGAACAGACATCAACTGTGGGTAGTTATCCACTGGGGGCGACA
>JBDRHR010000166.1:0-20913 GCA_043816605.1 Nitrospirota bacterium | reverse complement strand
TAACTTATTGGTAATTCGTATGTAGTGTCAACTAAAAGATGTACTTTGTACCCAAACCATGTAACTATCTTCTCCCATAATGTCCCATCGTCTCTCTTCCCTTTGTAAACCTTCTTCCCCCAATCAGCATCTTTATCCCCTCGACTATCTTTATCCTTCCGCTTACTCTTTCCATTATTTGCAGGCAGAAATTTTTTAAATATCGTTGAAAACCCGATTTTTTCACACCTTCTGACCTATTATCAAGTAAGGCAAAAAATACTTGCTTTTTGTTTTTAATTATGTTACACTTAAAATTATGAAAAAACAAGGGAGGGAAAAGTAATGAAAGATTTTAAACCAGTTAATATTCTTTTAGTTGAGGATAACGAGGATGATATTCTCATTATTGAGCGGGCATTTAAAAAGACTAAGGTGATTAATGAACTTTATGTTGTTCGGGATGGTCAGGAGGGATTGGATTTTATCTTGCATGAGGGAATTTATGCCCAAACCAAACCCTCTACGCCGGGACTTATCCTTTTAGATATTAACATGCCTAAGATGAACGGCTTCCAGGTGTTAGAAAAGATTAAGGCACACCCCGTTTATAAGGTTATTCCGGTGATTATGCTTACTGTCTCAGATAGGGATGAAGATATCGCCAAGTCTTATCAGAATGGTGCCACATCATATATCACCAAGCCAATGAATTTTGAGGATTTTGTCAAGGTCATTGAACACTTTGAAATCTACTGGTCGCTGGTTTCAAAGGTACCAGAGGTAAGGGGGAGAGAGATAGGCTAAAGGGAAGAAGGTAGGAAGGCTGAAGGTAGAAAGACGGAAGGCTATAAAACATCTTACGAATCCTTCTTCCCTTCAGCCTTCCCACCTTCATAAAAAAGGAGATTATATGGGAGTTTTTACTGTTCCAATAAAGGTGAGAAATTGGCAGAATAGGTATTTATCCCCAGATAAACAGGGAGAAGAGGTTGAGTGCATGGCTCTTGTTGATTCAGGGGCAGCAGAGCTTGCACTTCCTGCTGAGATGATTGAGCGGCTCAAGTTAGAAGAGATTGGAAGCGTCCAAGTATATACAGCCGATGGCGGGCAACATGAATATCGGGTTTTTGGTATAGCAGAAGTAGAAGTGCAGGGAAGGGTATCCCATGTGCGTGTAATTGAGCTTCTTTATGGAACAGAACCACTTCTTGGTGCAGTTCCGCTTGAGGAAATGGATTGGCATATATCTCCCTTGCAAAAGAAACTTGTGCCAAATCCAAAATCTCTTGAAAAGCCGCTTTTGCATTTATGTTGAAATTTTCGTAACTGTTCAGCTATATTAATACATAGAACGCTGATAACGCTGATTTTTTATGATTAAATAAGATTTTTTATTTGTAATTATCTGCGTTCATCATATTTATCTGCGTCATCTGCGTTCTATTTTTCTATAGCTGAGTAGTTACAAAAAACTATAATAATAGGTGATGGGATGGTAAAGCTTAGCATTAAATGGAAATTAGTCAGTATAGGATTGTGCCTGATTATTATTCCTTCCTTGCTTATTGGTTTGTTTATTTATAATAAAATTTATTCCGGCGTTATTGAAATGATAGAACATTCAATGCGCAAGCAGACAGGAAATTGGGAGACAATAGCAACTGCCACGATAGGGGAAGTAAAATTATACAAACAAACAATGGGACAGACTGCTGATTATGATGTAAATTATGAAAAAAAACAGCAGGAAGCTTTAAAAAATATAATTGCCAAAGAAATAATAGGTAAAACAGGCTATGTTTTTGTCTTAGATAGCGAGGGGAATTATATTGTATCAAAGGATAGAAAACGGGACGGTGAATGGATTTGGGAAGAAAAAGACGCAGATGGAAGATTTTTTATTCAGGAGATGATAAAAAAAGCAAAAGAATCAATAAAGACAAAAAATCTTCCAATTATATATTATCCCTGGAAAAATATAGGAGAGACTGCTGCCCGGTCTAAATTTGCCGTTTTAACATATATACCTGAATGGGATTGGATAATTGGAGTAATCGCCTATCAGGATGATTTTTTTGACCAATTATACGCGGTGCGAAATATAACTGCGATAGTACTTGTTTTATCAATTATTATAGGCACTGTAATATTATTGTTATTTGTACGAAGAATAATAAAACCGGTTAATGACCTTCACCGTGCTACTGAAGAAGTAATGAAAGGCAATCTTGATGTTAAAGTTAATGTTCCTCTTGTTCCGTGTTGGAAGATGAAAAAGTGTGAGAAGAAGGAGTGCCTTGTCTATGGGAAAGGGGATTATTCCTGCTGGTATGTTGCAGGGACAATGTGTGAAGGCGTAGTTCAAGGAACTTATGCGGAAAAAATAAAAGATTGTAGAAAATGCGAGGTCTATCAGAAATATTCCGGTGACGAAATACAGCAATTAAGTGAGTCATTCAACATAATGGTAGATAACCTTAAAAATGCAAGAACCAATTTAGAAGAAAAGATAAAGGTTGCTACTGAAGATATAAAGAAGGCAAATATTGAACTAAAAGAGAAAAATAAAACCCTTGAAACAGTTAATAAGGAACTTGATTCCTTCACCTATTCTGCCTCACATGATTTGAAAGAGCCTTTAAGAGGGATAGCGTCTTTTAGTCAATTTCTTTTAGAGGATTATTTGGATAAATTAGACGAGACGGGAAAGGATTATCTCAAACGCCTGTCAGCCTCTGCTAACCGAATGAAATCTCTTATTGATGACTTGCTTTCACTCTCCAGGATTTCACGGATAGAAAATCCTTATACCTCCGTAGATTCAAATAAACTTATTAAGGAAATTCTAAAGCGACTAAAACCAATGATTGAAGAGAAAAATGTCCAGCTCAAGGTAGATGAGAAACTTCCATTTATCTTTTGCGATGAAATTAAAATAAAAGAGGTCTTTCATAACCTTATCTCAAATGCCATTAAATATAATGATAAAAAGCGGCCGGAGATTGAGATAGGAATTGAGGAGAAAATAGGAGAAGGAGTAGAGGGGTTGGATTCCCCCTTAGAAAAGGGGGTTAGGGGGTTGTCTCAACCAGTCTTTTTTGTCAGGGATAACGGTATTGGTATTGAGGAAAAATATTTAGAGGAGATATTTGGGATATTTAAACGCTTGCATAAGGGAGATGAGTATGGTGGAGGAACAGGGGCAGGATTGGCTATTGTCAAGCGGGTTATAACCGACCATGGGGGAAATGTTTGGGTAAAAAGTAGCCCTGGTGAGGGAAGCACATTCTATTTTAGTCTACCAAAGACAGACCCCGAAATCCCCTCTTGAGAGGCTAATCATTACCCCATTTGAATTACTGGACACAAGGGTAAGTTAATAAGATGTGTAAGTTACTAATGATTTTAATGATTTAAAGGATTTAGGATGATTAATCTTTTAAAAAATCACATAAATCATTATAATCATTAAATCATTAGTATCTTACACATTTTTGGGTGTTCGATTTTTCACCAATAACTGAGGTATTATCTGACAAGGCAAAAAATATTTGCTTTTTGCTTTTAGTTATGTTATACTTGATTTGTCAGGAAATTATAACCACAAAGGCACAAAAGACACAAAGGAATGATATTAGAGAAATCTTATTCCTTAAGTTTTTCTTTGTGTTCTTTGTGTCTTTGTGGTGAAATCTTTTTCTTGAAATCATGAAAAAACAAAAGAGGGGAAAGTAATGGAAAATCTTAAACCAATCAATATTCTTTTAGTTGAGGATAACGAAGATGATATTCTCATTATTCAGCGGGCATTTAAAAAGACTAAGGTGATTAATGAACTTTATGTCGTTCGGGATGGTCAGGAGGGATTGGATTTCATCTTGCATGAGGGGATTTATGCCCAAACCAAACCCCCTACGCCGGGACTTATCCTTTTAGATATTAATATGCCTAAGATGAATGGCTTCCAGGTGTTAGAAAGGATTAAGGCACACCCCATTTATAAGATTATTCCGGTGATTATGCTTACTGTCTCAGACAGGGATGAAGATATCGCCAAATCTTATCAAAATGGGGCTACATCATATATCACCAAGCCAATGAATTTTGAGGATTTTGTCAAGGTCATTGAACATTTTGAAATCTACTGGTCATTGGTCTCAAAGATACCAGAGGTGAAGTAAGGATGGTAGGACAGGCATCTTGCCTGTAAGGGGTTAGTTATTGGTAGAAATTTATAGGGGAGAGGAACAACCCCCTAACCCCCTTTATTAAGCTTATCTTTACCCACAAATATTGCTGGACAATTTAAGGTGGATGATAAGAAAAATTATCATTAAATATTTTGTCCTGTACAGTTGGAATTTGCTACACAGATTTATAATAATTTCACCCCTTCGGGGTTAAGATTTGTTTATATCGATTTTCTACAATCATATCACCCCTTTGGGGTTAGGATTTGTTTGTTTTGACTTTCTTAAATCCCGAAGGGATAACATTATTGTAGCATAATTACAAATAAACCATAATTAAATCCCGAAGGGATGACATTATTATAAATGCAGAGGTAGAAAAATTGTCCAGCAAAAGATGTGGGACATGCTAAGTTTATTAAGGGGGAATCACACCCCTTACCACTTTGACTAAAAAGGAGGAAAAGAAAATGTGTAAAAAAAGTTTAGTTGTTCAAGTTATTGGGCTAATTTTGGTTTTAGGGACTTCAGCACCGTCAATAGCTGAAGAAGAGGGATTGGAATATGGATTTAAAGCGGCTCTACCGGAGATGCATGTGTTTATTACCAATCAATTCTATAACTATGGAAAGGCTGAATTTGGGACCTGTGCAAATATGGGTGATTCTAAACTTGCGGGACATAGTGTCTTTATCCCTATGAGTGGCTATATCGACATTAGCTCACAACTCAAGCCGGATTTGAAGGCAGAGGCAGAATTTGAACTTTACAGGGCTGAAAGTGTTAAGATATGTAAATTACGCGGTGTCTGGTCTCCAGAAGAGTGGTTCATCCTTTCTATGGGCAGGGACTTTGTGCCGATAGGAACACAGGATAAAAGTTATTATCCTCCCTCGAGATTCAGAATGTTCACCGTTGCCCCTTATCTTTACCGAAATGTGATGCGTTCTTCCGGTTGGTGGGATACAGGGATATTCATTTCGGGTAAGAGACAACTTACGAAACAGGTAGCCTTGCTTTATAATATTTCTGCGACCAATGGTCCTGGGGATTCACATCAAACCTTTAAACTTGAAGATAAGATAGGAACTAACTCAGCCGGTTATATGTATGAGCATTTCCATACAGATGCCCGTCAGTATCTGGATAATAACGGTGATAAACCTATCTGCGTCAGGTTAGCCCTCTCTCCTATCGAAGGTCTTGAGTTTGGAGGCTCCTACTTTAAGGCAAAATATGATAAGAATGAGAGATACGGCTGTGATTACACCTTTTACCATCTGCTTTACGGCTCAGACAAGTTGGATGTAGCTTGTGAATATGGCAGAATAGGTCTTGAGACAAAAAATCCAGGATTGGACAAGAAGATTCACCAATCATCTGCCTACATTGCCGCAAGTTATAAGATACTGCAAGAAAAATATGTTCATTTCCTTGCCCCGGCAATTAGATACGAAGTTATTGACCCCTGGGAAGAAGACACAACGAACAAAGGTGACCGCAAATCTATAAGTATCGGGGTGAATATTTCCCCTGTCGAACATTTCCTGATTAGAGCCGCCTATCAGCATACTACAGAAAAGGGTGATGAACTTAAGAATGATGGGGTAAGTTTGGAGACGGTGTTTGATTTTTAGTCCACCCCCTACCCCCGCCAGCGGGGGACAGTAGGGATAATCGTGGAGACGGTGTTTGATTTTTAGGCTGAAAGCGGGAGAAAATCTATGGATACAAGATTTAAGGGCTTGTTTGGATTAAAGAAGTTGATTGATTTTATAGTTTCAGACTACAAACCTGAGCTGGTTGGCATTATAAAGATAAAATAAAGCCACAGATAAACACGGATAAAACACGGATAAAAAAATGAGTTTAAAATATGGAGAAATAACAGAAGATATAATTGGTTCTGCTTTTGAAGTTTATAATATTCTCGGTTATGGCTTTTTGGAAAAAGTGTATCAAAAAGCATTGCAAGTTGAATTGTTGAGACGAGGACATACGGTAGAATTAGAACACGGTATAAAAGTAAAGTATAAAGAAACTTTTGTTGGAGAATATGCGGCCGATTTGTTAGTTGATGAGAAAGTTATTGTTGAATTAAAGGTATCTGTTGAATATAATCCAAAAGATGAAGCGCAAATATTAAATCAATTAAAAGCAACGGAGATAGAAGTCGGTTTACTCATAAATTTTGGAAGGGAAGAAGTAGAATTCAAACGATTTGTTTATTAAAAATCCGTGTCTCATCCGTGTAAATCCGTGGCTAAAAAATAATCAGGCTAACTAATCGCTACCTCTGAACGGTTACGATTTTTAAGGAGATTATGGTGAAAAATATATTTTACACGATAACAATCTTTGTTTTATCCTGTATATTTTCTATCCCCTACTCGGTAGCCGGACTCTACCAATCCGAATTAAAAATCGCTCCGGTTAAGGTCTATGAGTCAATATTAGAAAACTATGCTCATAAAAATTACACAGAAATTGAAACGGCTCTTGCCTATGTAGAGCCGGTAATAGAAACGATTAAGACAAAACTGGGCATAGACCTCAAACCGGAGATTCAATCTGCCCTAAAAGCAAAAAACCCACAACTTTACACAGTCATTTTGAGGTTTATTTTCTGCGACATCCGTGTTATATTCACTTCCATAGCCGAAGAGGGGAAAAAACAATCACCAAACAACTTAAAGCTCTGGTTCAAGATGGCTTATGCAAACTACCTGTTGCTTTCCCCTGTCGTTCTAAAAGATGAGAAAAGGTTCACCAGCGATAGAGAAATCAAGAAGATGTTCAGAGAGGCTTATATTTGTCTGGGAAGTGAATCACCTTACGGGGGAAAAACAGCGCCGGATTTAGAATTGTTTAAAAAACGCTCGGATAAAATTATAGAAAATATAGTCAAGGTTTTCCCGGAGTTTTTAAATCCATAGGAAATCATACTTGCCACAAAGGCACGAAGGCACAAAGAAATATAAAAAACTCGAAGCACGAAATTCGAAATACGAAACAAATTCAAATGACCAAAATACAAATGTTCAAAAGCAAGATGTCCAGAGTTTTGAATTTCGAGAATTTGAATTTTGAATTTATTTCGTATTTCGATATTCGTATTTCGGATTTTTCTTTTTAAATCTTAGTGTCTTAGTGTCTTGGTGGCTAATTCAAGGAACCAAAACAATGAAAAGAGTAAGCATAAAGACAAAATTGGCATTTTTTAGCAGTATCTTGATGGTTGCGGTTGCGATTGTCTTGAGTTGGTATTTTCTAACAAGTGCTTCAAATCTGCTGCATAATGAATTGAGAAAAAAAGGGATAGAGGTTGTTCGCAATCTTAGCTATACCGGCAGAGAGGGAATTTTAACTAAAAACCTTTTCAAAGAGCTTAACCCATTGATTGAGGCGACGATGTGTGACCAGGATATTGCCTATGTAGCGGTAGTGGATAGAGATGGTAGGGTTTTAGCTCATAGCAAACCAAAAGAAATAGGGCATATTTATGAAGATGAGGTAACTAAAGGAGCCTTTTTATCCAAAGAGCCTGCTTGTTTAAAGGAAGCACAAGGAATTATTACTATTGGTGCCGTTGTTGAAATTGGGAAAAAAGGAAAAACACTTCTTGAAATGACCGAAGAGATGGAGCAAGAAAAGAAAGGTCCAATTGGCGTAATTCTCATTGGAGTTTCATTAAAAAACCTTTATCTTAAAATGAACAATATCTTGAAAATTAGCTTGCCGATAACCATAGGGTTGATAATCATTGGGATTATTTTTGCCTTTCTATTTTCTACGAGAATAACAAATCCGATTTCTACTCTAACCGAGACCTCTCATGCAATTAGCACCGGCGATTTAAGAAGGCGCGTCAATGTTAAAACTAACGATGAGATTGGGGAATTAGCTGATTCTTTTAACCAGATGGCTACAAATTTGAAAAAGACGATGGATGAACTTGAACTTGAAAAGGAATCACTGGAACAAAAAGTCCATGAAAGAACACAAGAGTTGGAAGAGGCAAATATCGAACTAAAAACACGGGCAGAAGAACTTGAAGTCGTTAATAAGGAACTTGATTCCTTCACCTATTCTGCCTCACATGATTTGAAAGAGCCTTTAAGAGGGATAGCGTCTTTTAGTCAATTCCTATTGGAGGATTATTTGGATAAATTAGACGAAACAGGAAAGGATTATCTCAAACGACTGTCAGCCTCTGCTAACCGTATGAAATCCCTTATTGATGATTTGCTCGCCCTGTCCAGAATTTCACGGATAAAAAATCCTTATACCTCCATAGATTCAAATAAACTTATTAAAGAGGTTCTAAAACAACTAAAATCAATAATTGAAGAGAAAAAGGTGAAGATAGAGGTAGATGATGAGCTTCCATTTATTTTTTGCGATGGAATTAAGATAAAAGAGGTATTTTACAACCTCATCTCAAATGCAATTAAATATAATGATAAGAAAGTCCCGGAGGTTGAGATAGGCGTTGAGGGGCAGAGAGCAGATGGTGTCGTCTTCTTCGTCAAGGATAACGGTATTGGTATTGAGGAAAAATATTTTGAGGAGATATTTGGGATATTTAAACGCTTGCATAAGGGAGATGAGTATGGCGGAGGAACAGGGGCAGGATTGGCTATTGTCAAGCGGGTGATAACCGACCATGGGGGAAATGTATGGGTAAAAAGCACCCCGGGGAAGGGAAGCACATTCTATTTTAGTCTGCCGAAGAAATAAGGTAAATGGTAAATGGTAAATAGTGAATGGTAAATGGTAAATAGTGAATGGTAAATAGTGAATGGTAAATAGTAAATGGTAAATAGTGAATGGTAAATGGTAAATAGTGAATGGTAAATAGTAAATGGTAAATAGTGAATGGTAAATGGTAAATGGTAAATAGTGAATGGTAAATGGTAAATAGTGAATGGTAAATAGTGAATGGTAAATGGTAAATGGTAAATAGTGAATGGTAAATGGTAAATGGTAAATAGTGAATGGTGAGAAAAGATGGAACATGCAAAAAGTTTTCGGGATTTAGAGGTTTACAGATTGGCTCGACAGTTATCACGAGAAATCTATGAGTTCTCTAACGGCTTTCCTAAAGAAGAAATATACTCACTTACAGACCAAATTAGACGTTCATCGCGATCTGTCGGAGCACAAATTGCAGAGGCTTGGGCAAAACGTCGGTATGAAAAACATTTTATCAGTAAATTGACGGATGCTGATGGAGAACAGCAAGAAACACAACATTGGATTGAAACAGCCAGAGATTGTAATTATTTGTCAGCGAAACAAACCGAAGATTGGCTGAATCGCTATGTTTCAGTAGAACGAATGTTGAATTCAATGATTAACAAAGCATCCCAGTTCCGTCTTTGAGCGTTAAAACCATTTACCATTTACCGATTACCATTTACCATTTACCATTTCAAAGGAGTAACTATGTCAGAAGGTAAAAGAATTTTATTAGTAGAAGACAATCCGGATGATGTGTTTATCATCAAAAGGATTTTAAGTAAGGCAGAAGAGGAATTTGAACTTGAGGTGGCAACTACAGGGAAAGAGGCGATAGAAAAATTCTCTAACGGGAATTTTGACTGCCTTGTGCTTGACTATAAACTCCCGGATACAAATGCCTTAGAATTATTAAAGAATATGTCAAAGATACGCCCCGGTCTCCCGTCCATTATCCTTACCGGATTGAAGGATGAACGGCTTCTTACCGGCGCCTTAAAACTTGGCGTAGTCAATTTCCTCACGAAGGATGAGATTTCCGGTGATGTCCTTCCCAATGCCATTCTGAATGCTATTGTCACAAAACAAAAAAGCCAATTTCTGGAACAGAGAAAAGAACATATCTACGAAGAGCTAATGGAGTCAATGGGGCAAGGGTTATTTGCCCTTGACTTAAATGATAATATCGTTTTGACTAATCGAAAGATGACTGAAATTTTAGACTACCAGGAATTTGAGTTGTTAGGTAAGCCCGTCTTTAATTTAATAAATGAAAAGGATATCAAAACCTTTCGGGATGAATATTCTAAAATCAAATCAGGCAAGAAAACCAATTTTGAAATAGCCCTCATATCCAAAATCAAAAATGAAATCCCGGTTCTTATTAATCAGACCCCTTTGTTTGATAACAATGGTGTTTTTAACGGCAGCCTTTCTCTGGTGGCAGATATTACCAATTTAAAAGAGATGGAAAAGAAATTGAGAGAGACTGAGAAATTAACTATGATGGCTCAAATTGCCTCTGAAGCGGCACATGAAATTAGAAATCCATTGACGGTAATCAAAGGTGGACTCTATCTGCTGAAGATGTCCCTGCCAAAAGAAACAGGCTTGCCTGGTAAAGATATAGATGAGAAAATTTCAGTAATAGATAAGGCGGTTGACAGAGTAAATGTTTATATAGATGACCTGTTGAATCTTTCAAAGCCTCCTGTGCTCAAATTAAGAACAGCAAGTATAAATGACCTTATTGAGGAATCCTTATCGGAAATTCCAGTTGAGATTCTTTCAAATATAGAAGTAACAAAGGAGTTGAAAGAGGGCATTCTACAAGTAAATGTTGATAGAGAGAGATTAAAGCGGGTTTTTATAAACCTGATTAAGAATGCCTCAGAATCTATGAAGGATGGAGGGAGATTGCGGATTGCGGATTGCGGATTGCGGATTGAAGGGAAAGATTTCGTCCAGATAACATTTGAGGATACAGGGTATGGAATCCCGGAGGAAGAATTAAAGAAGATTTTTGACCCTTTCTACACGACAAAATCAAAAGGAACAGGATTAGGATTGGTTATCTGCAAGCGAATTATCGATGCCCATCATGGAAATATAGATGTCCAGAGTAAGGTTGGCGTCGGCGCAACATTTGTAGTTCAATTGCCGATTTTTAGTTCTTAACAATTCGGAGTTAATCCTTTAGGATTTCATTTAACGGATGAAACCCTAAAGGGTGAACTCCAAAGGAAAGAGAGAAAAGAAGGAAAAAATGGAAAAAGCCGTTATCTTGCTTTCTGGAGGATTGGATTCCACTACCACACTTTATTGGGCAAAAAATCAAGGATATACTTGTGTCTGCCTGATTTTTGATTACCACCAGCGTCATCGAAAGGAAATCAAATCTGCCATAAAAATAGTTCAAATTACAGGCTGTGAATACCAGATAATTAAATTCCAATTACCCTGGCTGGGTAGTGCCTTGATTGATAAAAGGATGCCCATCCCTGAAAAATTCGAAATTCGAAATTCGAAATTCGAAATTCCCTCTACCTATGTTCCGGCACGCAATACCATTTTTCTTTCTTTTGCCTTATCTTATGCCGAGGTAATTGGAGCACAAACAATAATTATTGGAGCTAATGCCCTGGACTACAGCGGCTATCCTGATTGTCGCCCTGAATATTATGAGGCATTCAGAAAGGTAGCGGCAATTGGGACAAAACTTGGTGTAGAAGGCAAACCTATAGAAATTCTTACCCCATTAATTGATATGACGAAGGCGGAGATTGTGAAATTAGGGCTAACCCTTAATGTCCCGTTTGAATTAACCTGGTCATGCTACAAAGGTGGCAAAAAACCTTGTGGGAAATGTGATAGCTGTCTGTTGCGCAGTAAAGGTTTTGAGCAGGTGGGGATTAAAGAATAAGTGTAACACTTTAGCCATCTGAAGTATAATTGGATAAAAATGTAAAATGGGTACTGTAAAATGAAAAATGTAAAATGAATGCTGTATAAATAAGCCTAATATAAGGTTATGATCTTCTAATTTTCAATTTTTCATTATCCATTTTACAGTTTACAGTTAATTTTACGGTTACACTTCATTTGAGTAAATAGTTACGAATAAGTCTTATAAGTCTTATAAGACTTATATCCCCTGCCATCGGGGGTTAGACCCTGTAATGGTTACGCCAGTAATCAAGAATATCCGCAAGTGTTTTTTCAAAAGGTATCGTTGGTTGCCAGCCTGTTTTTTCACTAAACTTAGTATGGTCGCCTAATAATATGAGGACATCAGAAGGACGCATACGAGAGGCATCTTGTTTTATCTCCACCTTTATTTTAGACAGAGAAAGTAATATATCTAAAACATCTTTTATTTTATATGTCTTTCCAGAACAAATATTATATACTTCACCCATATCGGCTTTTTCAAGGGATAGCCAATATGCCTTAACCATATCACGCACATCGGTATAATCTCTTTTTGCCTCAAGATTTCCTACATAGACAATAGGTTCTTTTAATCCTTTTTCAATTTCAGCAATTTGTTTAGCAAAGTTTGATTCTACAAAAACATCTCCTCGTCGAGGTCCACTATGGTTAAATCCCCGGGTTCTAACAATATTAAGTTTATAACTCATATAATATTGATACCCTAATAAATCATGTGCTACCTTGCTGACAGCATAAGGACTTAACGGTCGTAAAGGATTAGTTTCTTTCATAGGGATTTCATTCTCATAAACCATGCCGTATTCCTCAGATGAGCCGGCAATTTGAATCCTTGTATCTATTAGAGCAGCTTTACGAACAGCCTCAAATATATTTAATGTACTTAATATATTAGTCATTAAGGTTTCAGTTGGTGCAAGCCATGAGGTGGGGACAAAACTTTGAGCCGCCAAATGAAATATTTTATCAGGTCGGATATCCTCAATACAATTTGTTACTGATGAGGCATCCCGCAGGTCACATTCAATTAATGTAATTTTATCTTCAATCTGCTCAATATTTTCCATCCTGCTACGCCATCTTCTAATTCCATAAACCTCTACATCTCCTTTTTCAAGCAAAAATTCAGCCAGATAGCTTCCGGTAAATCCTGTAATACCTGTAATAAGACATCGTTCTTTCATTGCTTAAACACCTCCTTATTTTAATTTTGGATTTTGGATTGTTGATTTTGGATTTTTTCAATTCACAATTCGCAATTTACAATTTACAATTCTTTTAATTTCTCTACTATTTTCTTGACTTCTTCTGCCCTTTCTTTGGCACATATAAGGATAGCTTCGCCACTATCCACGATAATCAAATCAGAGACTCCAATCGTAGCAACTAATCTTTCTTTTCCCATCACAATACAATTTTGCGTATCAATTCCCACATGCTCACCTAAGACAACATTACCATTTTCATCTTTAGGATATATCCGCTCTATTGCCTTCCATGAACCCACATCGTCCCAGGCAAAATCTCCTTCAAGCATCAAGATATTTTTCGCCCGTTCCATGACACCAAAATCTATAGAAATATTTTCTACATCTTGATAAAATTTCTCTAACTCAGAATTTCGGTAGTCCTGAATTTTCATTAATTCTGAATATAACTCCGGCATAAATTTAGAAAAGGCATCAAGGATTGCCTCGACATGCCAGATAAATATACCGCTATTCCAGAAGTAGCCTCCTTTTGAAATAAACTCCTTTGCGGTACCCAAATCGGGTTTTTCTTTAAATGACCTCACCTCATAAATAGGAATACCACTCTTTGTAGCTACCTTCCTGTCGGCTTCTATATAACCATACCCTGTTTCAGGACGGGTAGGCTTAATCCCGAAGGTGATAAGATTTTCTTTTTTTTGAGCCAATTCATAACCGAGGGATAAAATCTCTAAAAATCTTTCCTCGTCCGGAATAAAATGGTCTGCAGGCAAAACCGCCATAACGGCGTCTTTATCTTTTCTTTTTAAGTACAAAGCGGCTAAGGCTACAGCAGGAGCAGTGTTCTTTCGCCCCGGCTCAACAATGATATTATCCGTTGTAAGTGAAGGAATTGCAGACAGAATTTTATCCCCAATGTTTTTATTGGTTACAATTAATATCCGCTCTTGCAGAATTAAAGGAGCAATCCTATCAAGTGTTTCCTCTAATAATGTCTTTTTACCTGTAATTGACAATAATTGTTTCGGTGTATCCGGTTTACTTTTTGGCCAGAATCTATCACCATATCCACCTGCTAAAATCACACTATAAAACATTTTTATTTTCCTTTCGTAAACGGTCAGGGAGTAGGAAGTTAGGAGTTATGAGTTAGGGAGTTAAGGAGTAGGGAGTAGTAATGAGAAATCTACTCCTAACTCCTAACTCCTAACTCCTTAATATTTTACCATTTATCTTTGTAGATGTTAATAAAAATATTGTAATAGGGGTAATCCCTCAGTTATGGGGGGGGGGGTACTTTTTGACTGGGCAAGAAAAACATCCCCCTAACCCCCTTCAAAGGGGGAATAAATGAAAGTTACTGCATAATAAATTCCCCCTTTGAAGGGGGTTAGGGGGATGTCTCCCCCCGTAACTGAAGGGTTACTAATAGGGAATAGCCTCTTCCCTATTTCCTACTTTCCTATTCCCTCACTTAATTATTATTTGCACCTTTTCCTTAATTTCTATCCTATCCTTACCTGAATCAATTTCTAATCCATAACCGGACAGATGTGCCTTCCCATAAATTACACTTACCGCTCCTGGTGTAATCAAAATCCCTGATTTAGCCCTCCACTTGAGGGTATTGGTTATAAATTCTGCCCCATCTTTAGTTACTGCTTTAACATCGTTATTTAATTCAATATCCCTTGTTTGTGTATCCAGAATTCCTTTTTTAGCCGCTACATTTAAAATAGGTTCATTATTTTGTTTTGATGAGAAGAATGTACATTTAATCTCTTCAAGATTGGTTTGTGTTTTAGTAACCTCTGCCTTTTTCGCCCATAATTCCCATTGTGGCTTACCACCTATTGTTTCTATGAGATGAAATCCACTCAAACCTAATTCTGCACCTGAGGATTCAGCAGAGAAAACCTTATCTTCCCGCTCTGTTTTATCTCCCTTTTTCACTAAAAGCAAAATAATAATTCCTGTTAACACTAAGATGATTAGCCCATAAATACTTAATTTTCTCATTAAATTATCCCGGCTTTAAGTAAGGTATTGTCAAAAGTTTTCGACCTGTGCAATCAGAAATATCTTTAATCTGTGCCATATGAGATTAAATTCAAAGTAAGTTTTTTCACATTTGACTTAGATTGGTCCATATAAATACCAACTTAAAATTTCCCCTCGCCCCTTGGGGAGAGGGCGTAGGGTGAGGGGGTATGAAAGGAATAAAACCCCTCACCTTAATCCTCTCCCCAAAGGGTAGAGGAAAATTACAATAAGCTGTTCTACTCCATATTAGAAGGTTTTGTTCGATTGCACAGGTCGTAAAGTTTTTGCCTGATTTCAGGGCTAAAGCCAGATTAGTTGTGTTGCTTACATCTCCGCCATAAATGGCGGAGATATTAAAAAAAAGAAATGAGGAATAGAGACAATAACTCCGCTCTTTAGAGCGGAGGAGGGGAAACCCTCCAAAAATCTGGGCTTTAGCCCTGACAATTAAGCAAAAACTTAGTGGAATTGGTATTAAATCCTATTCCTTCTATTTTCAAGTGATTTTCCAAAACATTAGTTTTTGCACCGATGATTTTTTCTACTAACCAAAGATTTGATTCTATATGGTCGGTCATCCGCGGGATTATATATTCGCTTACGCCATCAGCCAAGGCGGCATAGATAATTAACTGGTCAGCTAAAAATCTGTCAACAGTCGCTTTAGTATCTAAATCTTCAAGTAAAGTATGAGAAACATAACGCCCGATTTTTTCCGAACTTCTACCGAGTTTACCCGCCATATCTGAACCAATCAAACATCCGGTATCAGTTTTAGCACAAACAAAAAGAGCCGCTCCTTTTTGCAGCGCAGTATCATCATACAATATATCAAATTTAGCCGCATATTCACGCTGTTTTAACAAATTATTGCAACTTTCTGCCATCCGTTCACTCACCCTACCCTCTTTAAGATGTGAACAAAGGGCTACTCCACTCAATTCAGTTATCTTACCTTGTTCAACTGAAGTAATTGGTTTAAGTTTATCCTTAACGGATTTTACCTTTATTTCTATAATTCCTTCACCCGCTGGCACATAACCAGGACGAGTTATTGTTAGATGTGATTCAACTCCCATCTTTTTAAGTACAGGAAATAAAACCTGTTCTATGTGAAAGGCACTTGGTGCAAAATCCTGAAATAAACCACCGGAAATTTTAAGTTTGGTAGAACCCCTACCAAAACATAGAAGAGGTAAAACCGTCATGGCTAACATAGTTGTTGAGCCTGCAGTACCAATATCCCATTGATATTCGCCTGTTTTTATGACTTTGCCGGGTTTAAAGGTTAAAATTAAAGAACCAACTTCAGCGTGTTCTACTTCACCACCTACTAATTCATTACAAGCAAGAACAGATTTCAGGTGTTGATGACGAAGACCAGGTTTTTCCCTTTTTGCCCGAATATTTTTTATATGTAATTCTTTACCAAGTAAGGCACAAAGCCCAACTGAATATCTAAGAATAGTGCCACTGCCGGAATACAAAGAACCATCTATTTCAATTATTTCACTCACTTTATCTTATGACCTCCGCCACAATGTGAATTACTAAGTTCAGAACTTCCAATGTGCTAAACTTTAGCACTTCTCAACCTAAGATTGTTAGACTGTAGGCTATTAGGCTGTGGGCTGTTAGTTCTACAGACAGAGATTGCGTCAATAATTCTGTATCTCTACTTCTTTACCTACAACCTAAACACCTACAGCCTATCTACCTGTTTTATTCGTAAATACGCCTCAATAAACGGGTCTATCCAACCATTCATTACTCGTTGTCCATCACCTATTTCCAGATTAGTCCGATGGTCTTTTACTAATGTATATGGCTGAAATACATAGGAACGGATTTGACTTCCCCAAGCTATATCCTGTTTTTCCCCGCCTATTTTAGATAATTTTTCCTTTTGCTTTTCTTCATAATCTTCATATATTCGTGAGCGTAATACTCGTAAAGCATTTGCTTTATTTTTATGCTGGGAGCGGTCTGATTGACAACTAACCACAATCCCTGTTGGTAAATGGGTAATTCTTACTGCTGAATCTGTTGTATTTACATGTTGTCCTCCAGGACCACCTGCCTTGAATGTATCAATCTTCAAATCCTCTTCCTTAATCTCTATTTCTACTTCTTCTACCTCAGGCATGACAAAAACAGAGGCAAATGAGGTATGCCGTCTGCTATTAGAATCAAAGGGTGAAATTCTAACTAAGCGATGAATCCCCTTCTCTGCCTTCAAATATCCATACGCATAGTCTCCGCTAACTAAAAGAGTAACACTTTTTACCCCTGCCTCTTCTCCTGCTAAAAATTCAAGGGTTTGGGTAGTAAATTTTTTGTCCTCTGCCCATCTTAAATACATCCTGAGCAACATTTCCGCCCAATCACATGATTCTGTTCCACCGGCACCCGGATGAATGGACAAAATAGCATTACTTTTATCATGTTCACCGGATAATACCCCTTTAAATTCTAACTCCTCTACCTCTTTTTTTAACCCACAAAGTTTTTTAGTTATTTCATTAAAGGTTTGTGTATCATTTTCTTCCTTCCCTAATTCAAACAATATCTTCAATTCATCCACTTCATGTTTAAGCTTTTCATAAGGTTCTATTCTTCCTTTTAATGTGCTTAATTGTTGCATTTTAGCCTGGGCATCAATTGAATTCTGCCAGAAATCAGGTTGAGAAGATTCGTTTTGTAGTTTAGTTATTTCTTTTTTAACCCCTTCTACATCAAAGAAAATCACGGAAATTTAAAACTTCCATTTCTAATATTTTTTTATCTAACACTACTAATTCTTTTTCTAATTCATCCCACATAAAAAATCACCACCTTTATTTTATAGTATAACATACCCACAATGCTATTGCAACAAAAATTTAGACTTGCATTATTATAATATTTATGGTATAATATTGCAGTGATTAGATAAAAACAAACCACGAATTACACGAATTACACGAATTGAAGAAGATGAAAGAAGAAAAATAATCTATTTATAAAATAAAAAATTCGTATAATTCGTGTAATTCGTGGTTAAAAAAGGTGTAACAGAGAAGGATACAAATCACAATGAAAATTTTAGTTATTGGTAGTGGTGGACGAGAACATACTTTCTGCTGGAAACTGAGTCAAAGCACGCGAGTAAATAAAATATATTGTACCCCGGGAAATGCCGGCATATCTCAAATTGCAGAGTGTATAGATATTAAAATTGGACAACCTGACTATTTCTCACAATTAGCTGAGTTAGTCACAAGGGAAAAGATTGATTTAACCATAGTCGGTAGTGAAATACCTTTGGTAGAAGGTATAACAGATTACTTTAAGAAATTAGGCTTAAGTATCTTTGGACCAACAAAAGATTCTGCCTTGCTTGAAGGAAGCAAAGTATTTGCTAAGGAATTTATGAGAAGACATAATATCCCTACTCCGGAATTTGAAATCTTCAATAATTCTCAAGAGGCAATAAAATATGTGAAATCCAAAAAACCTCCTATTGTCATCAAGGCAGATGGTTTAGCCGCAGGTAAAGGGGTTTATATTTGTCCAACCGTAGATGAGGCAATTGATGCGATTAAAAAAATAATGGAAGATAAAATATTTGGGGAGGCAGGAAATAAAATTGTAATTGATGAATTCCATGAAGGTGAAGAAGTCTCCATTTTAGCCTTTATAGACGGAAAAACTGCTATTCCTATGGTTTCAGCCCAGGACCATAAACCCATATTTGATGGCGATAAAGGTCCAAATACCGGTGGTATGGGTGCATATTCACCTGCACCTATTATTACCAACGAAATGATGGCAAAGATTCAAAATGAGATATTAACCCCTACCCTTGCGGGATTAGTTAATGAAGGAAGAGAATATGTAGGCGTAATTTACCTTGGATTGATTATTGTTTCAGGTCAGCCAAAGGTATTAGAATACAATTGTAGATTTGGAGACCCAGAAACTCAGGTAGTTTTGCCCCGATTAAAAACAGATTTAACCACCATCATTGAGGCGTGTTTTAAAGGTAAGCTCTCCGATATAAATATAGAATGGGATGAGCGAGCTACTCTTTGTGTTGTCTTAGCCTCATCAGGTTATCCGGATGATTATAAAAAAGGTTTGGAAATCTTTGGGCTTGAAGATGCGGGGCGGTTAGAGAATACCATAATATTTCATGCAGGAACAATTAGAAAGGACAATAAAATTCTTACTTCAGGAGGCAGGGTGTTAGGTGTAACCGCTTATGGAGAGGATATTAAACAGGCAAAGGAAAAGGCATATTTAGCCTGCGAGAAGATTAATTTTGAGGGAATCTATTACCGTAAGGATATTGGCTATCGGGCATTGGAAAAACTATAAATGTTCAGAATAAAAGATTTAGGTTTCAGCACGGATTTTAGGCTTTAACCTTTTATTTCTCGATAGGCTAACAGAGAATTTCAAATTTGGTATTGCTACTACTACCTCATAACACTTAAAATTATGGGTAAAACTCCAAAACGGACAACCACAAGGGTTTGTCCCTACATTAACCAAAACACTATCTCAAGGAATAGCCTGCATAGCATCTCCTGCTACTCCTGCGAATCCTCCCCCCAAATTTTTACAACAACATTACCGCCAAGAATGGTACAACAAGCACAATTTATTATGGCATTTATGAGCAGGTTTCTGGCATGTCAATCATTGCTAACTACAACTATGTCTGGGGTAATGGTTTAACCGGTACACAAAGTTATTCCGGCTGCTTTGCTGGTGCAAAGGACATCTCTTCTGACCCACAATTCATTGGAGTTGAAGAGCACCACTCAGGTTCTTCTTCTCCCTGCATAAATGCAGGTTTAAATAACCCACCACATTATAAATTACCTTCCACAGGACGAAGGGGCAGGATTAAGTACCGGCTTTGGTAAAACTTCTCAATTAATTTTTGATTATGCTTACCAACCATATAATGAGTTAGGCGATTCTCATTATGTTTCGTTACAAACACGGTTTTAAAGAAGGAATTAGGGGTTAGGGTGGAAGAAAATACCCTACTAAACCCTGTTTTATCTTCTGGTGTTTAAAGTTTTTTCTACCCTAACCCCTAACCTCTTTAACTAAATTGCCTTACACTTTCTTCCCATTGGGCTCGATTAGGAAAACAAATAAATAGTAGAATAAAGGATAATCCAACTAAAAAGTAAAATTCCTTTAACATCCCTGCGATTGAGAATAAAACAAGTCCGTAAAGTGCAAGGGTTTCACATAAGACAAAGATAACTGTATTTCCTGAGATTAATCCTTTGAGTAGTTCATTAACCGTAGATGCAGGCATTTTATGGGGATTAGTTAAAAACCTGCGAAGAATAAGAATAACTACTACGGTTAGTCCCGAAATTAAATAAAGCATGTTTTTGAGCAAATCAGCCTCTTTGAAATTAGCCAAACCTTCAAAATTGCCATTGCCTAATTTAATAATTATATTTGGGATAAACAAATACATAGCCAATGAAATAATAAATGCAAAATAAACTATGCGAATAGTTAAAAGTGCTTTATTAAATTTAGGTTGTGAAGACAAATCTAACATTTTCACCCTCCATTAAATTTTGATTTTCCCCTATCCTTTTTTTATTTTACCTGAAATTCTTAAATAAGTCAAGAAAATTTGTAATGGGTCAGTCTTCGGGGGGAATATGGAAAAATGTATCAACAGGATTCAAGGGGTTGAGGGGTCGAGGGGGCAAGTGGAATAAGGAAAAACAAACACTCGAACCCTTGAACCCTCGAATCCTGGACCCCTTCCTCCC
>JBDRHR010000165.1:0-18861 GCA_043816605.1 Nitrospirota bacterium | reverse complement strand
AAAGATTCTTCAGGCACTCAACATAACCCTGCCCAAGCAATTGTAGTTAGTAAAAAAAATCTGCCAATTCTTCATATCTTTTGTGTTTTCAAATAGTTAAAGGGTGTTTTATGTACGCGGATAGGAGGAAGCTCCGTTATAGCATGCTGTATCCCAAATCTGCAAACAAAAAAGCAGTATGATCAACTTAATTTTCATACCTCTTTGTGAGACTAATGGCTCATGTGGGTTTCATAAACTATTGTTTTTAGTCATATTAGTTCTTCCATTTCAAAAGTTTCCAACTATCTTTTTTGAAAACCCGGAAGAATCTAAGGAAGTTATAATATTAAAATTGTTCACATATTTAGATGAATTTGCTTTTATTGTTTCTATTGTCTTGGTTTTATGGTTTATTTTACTCAAATCAGCACATTATTCTTTGAATCTAAAAGATATTCCATTTACTAAATATTTACTTTCTCTTGTTGCTGTGAGCGGTATTTCAATCATAGTCAACCATGTGCCGATTCTACAGGGTTTTTTCGGGATTTATGATATTGTAAAAAATATTATAGTTATTTATGTCTTTACTGCTCTATATTGGTCAAGAGATGAATTTTTGGCAATGATAGGCTGGGTCAAAAAAATAGTCATATTCCTTGCGATTGTTGGCATAATTGCAGAAATCCTTGCCCTTTATGGCGGGATTGGTGTGGGCTATTTAGTTGGTTCTGAGGAAAATAACAGATTAGGATTTTACAGAGTTCAGTCCCTTACCGGATATGGCAGTACTAATTATCTCGGTATGTATGCACTATTAGGGTTATTTCTTATCTATACAACTACAAAAAGTGGGATTTTTAAAAATTTAAGTTTGTTGGCGACTTTATGTCTAATATTTTTAACCTTTTCAAGACAGGCATGGATAGGATTATTGGTGATGTCGGTTTTAATAAAAAAAAGACTGCTCGTGCCGGGCTTATTAATTATTCTCGGCATTGGAGCCATGAGTTTATTTGGTTCAGATGACTATGACCCTGAAGTATATTATAGAACCTTTACATATTGTGAGTCTTTTAGACTGCTACGAGAAAATCCGATATTTGGAGCAGGAGTTGGGATGTTTGGCGGTCTGGCATCGACAATATTTGAATCTCCAAGATATGATGATTGGTCGGAATATTATAGAACCCTGGTATATCACATGGGCAGTATTGATACCTTTTGGCCGGTTATCTGGGGAGAGTTGGGAATATTGGGAGTTATTGCCTTTTCACTGCTCTGGCTTTCTCTTTTTAAGAGGTTGAAGTATATGTCTAACCGGTTTAAAACAATGAGGGATGTCCAGATGTATACAATAGGCAGAATATTGGCAAATTATGTTGTTGCTCTGGTTATTATGTGTTTCGGGACAGGGCTAAATTGTGCCTTTGTGGTTTGGACATACTTTGGTCTTGTCGGTATTTATTTTTCACTATACAATCAAGCCCAATTCCAATTGAAAGGAAAAGTAAGGTTTCAGTAATCAGGTGTCAGGTATCAGTTTTTATAGGATGAAGGATGAAGAATGGAGAATGAAGGATGTATGACATCTTATCCTTTTCTCCTCCATCCTCCATTTTTCATTCTCCATCCTTGATTTTACTGGTCTTTGGCTGACTGCTGATACCTGATTACTGAATGCTTACAAGAAAAACATGTATAAATTATTCTTGATTTCAATAATGGTATATTTATTGTTCCCAATAGAATGCCGGGCTAAAACAAGTCTGCCGGAGGGCTATTTGCTTTTTGTTGTCGTTGAAACTTATGGGGAAAGCAAGTTCGGTGCTATAAGCAGTGGGGAAGAGGCTGAAAAAATCTTTTCAAGGATTAAATATAAAGATTGCGGCGTTGCGCTTTCATCGTTATATTATAATGAAAATGACCTGAATGCATATTATTATATAGCCAAAGTAGCCCAAAACTATGGAATACATTTATGGGCATCTTCTTTCAAGATTATTGAGAGGATACAAGCATTTGGTAAGATAAAACCCGAATACCAGGCATGTGTTATGCAAAAAGACGGTAGTATTATTCCTGCCACACTTAACGATAGACCTCTTTTTGATGTTTTGAATGAAGATGCCGTAACCTGGTTTCTCCAGGAATATAAAACGAGGTATTTACAAAGGTTTAAAGGGATATTGAATGGCTATTTCTTTGATGAAGATGTATTGACTTATCTTGATGAGTGGAGAAATGAAAAAAGATATGATTATTGGAGTAATCCCACATATAGCCCGGCTATTTTAAAAAAATGGCAAGAATATGCCATGAAACATAATGTTAGACATAATGGTAAATTAGTTGATAAATTCCCTGTGCATGACCCAAGTATGGTCTCTGAGTTAACGGAATATTGTCCTGGTTATAATGTGCCTGTTGAAATTACGCCCGGGCAGAGGTTTGTAGATTTGTCTAAGCCCGAAGGTGTCTGGAAACATTGGTTTGATTTTATATGCGAGCTTTTTATAAATAATTGGATTGGGAGAATTGCCGGGGTAGTAAATGAAGTCAATAAAGATAATCCGCAATGGTATGGGACTGTTTATATTGGACTACATCATTGGACTTTGCCCTATGAAAAAATAATAGATAAAGACTTTACAGTTCCTGAAATACATAGGTGGGGTGCATGGGGAAGACAACGGGGCATGGATATTGAATTATTGAGTCAACATCCTGAAATTGATTATGTCGTCTGTGAAACCTATCCTCCCATAAAGGCAAATCTTGAATATTTTATTGAAGAGTATAAAAGACTTGTGAATGCAGATCTGAAATTTGGCTTGATGTTACATCGGGATGATAGATGGAAATTAAATCTGGATGAAGAAAAAAGTCGTTGGGAATTGATTAAAAGGTATAGACCGCGTTTGCTGGTGCAATATCCGATAAAAAATATTTTTGAAGAAAGTGAATATTACTCAAAGGAAGGTGAAAAATACTTTTCAGAACAGTTGAACAATTATCGAAGGAATGTTAGGTAAGGAAGGAGTAAGCGTTCAGCCGTCAGGTATCAGCATTCAGCCAAAACCAGAAAAATCGAGAGAGGAACAACCCCCTAACCCCCTTTAATAATCTTAGCATGTCCCACATCTTTTGCTGGACAATTTTTCTGCCTCTGCATTTACAATAATGTCATCCCTTCGGGATTTGATTATGGTTTATTTATGATTGTGCTACAATAATGTCATCCCTTCGGGATTTAAGAAAGTCAAAATAAATAAATCCTAACCCCGAAGGGGTGATATGATTGTAGAAAATCGGTATAAACAAATCCTAACCCCGAAGGGGTGAAATTATTATAAATCTGTGTAGCAAATTCCAACTGCACAGGACAAAATATTTAATGATAATTTCTCTAATCGTTTACCTTAAATTGTCCAGCAATATTTGTGGGTAAAGATAAGTTTAATAAGGGGGAATTCTATTAAAATTGATAGCTGACAGCTGACACCTGAACGCTTACCAGCTTTTAAGGAGATACTTCTCAGATGAACAATCTCAATATTTTAATGGTTAATAATTTCTTCTATCCCCGTGGTGGTGCGGAAATCTCTTTGTTTAACACAGCACAACTGTTGAAAGAAAAAGGGCATAAAGTATTTTTTTTCTCTTCGCATCATCCTGAAAATTATGAATACGAATATAGTCAATATTTTGTCAGGGATATAGACTTTCAAGGGTTGTCCTCGGTTAAAGCAAAGATTGCCGGCTTAGGAAGGGCAATCTGGTGTAAGGAATCTCAGAAAAAACTTGAATGGTTTTTAAAAGAGCATAAAATAGATATAGCTCACCTGAACAATATAAACTATCGTATTTCACCCTCGATTATATCGGTTTTAAAAGGGAAAAAGATTCCTATAGTTATGCATCTGCGTGACTATTATTTGGTGTGTGGGAACAGTCTCTTGTTAGCAAATGGCAAGATATGCGAGGCATGTAGAGGTGGAAAATATTTTAATGCCATAAAAGTTGGATGCAGGGATGGTTTAAAAGGAAGTGGAGTTATTGCCCTGTCTGGATTTTTGCACCATAAAGTCTTAAAGATTTTTGACAAGGTAAATTATTTTATATCACCCAGCAGGTTTTTAATCAAGGAAATAGAGGAAATGGGATTTGATTTTAAAGAAAGAGTAGTTTATTTACCAAACTTTGTTGATACATCAAGAATAGAGCCTGAATTTAGTTTTGAAAAAAAGAACATAATTTATATCGGTAGATTATCACTGGAAAAAGGATTGGAAACCCTTCTTGAAGCAGTAAAAGGATTAGAAATAAACCTTGAGATAGCAGGAGAAGGTCCTCTAAAAAACAGGCTTGAAGAAAAGGTAAAAAAAGAAAAAATATCAAATATAAAATTTTTAGGATATTTATCAGATGAAAAATTAGCCAATAAAATTAAAGAAGGTATGGCAAGTGTAGTTCCAAGCGAATGGTATGAAAACAACCCACGAAGTGTACTTGAATCATTTGCCTATGGTAAGCCTGTAATTGGCTCTAATGTAGGTGGAATCCCTGAACTGGTCAGACATGGTGAGACTGGATTGTTATTTGAAATGGGAAACGCACAAGATTTAAGAGCCAGGATAACAGAGATGTTGCAAAACCCCTCAAAAATCACAGAGATGGGGCAGAAAGCAAGGAAAATAGTTGAAGATGAATATAATCAGGAGATTTATTATCAGAGGTTAAAAGAGGTTTATGAGATGGCTTGCTCATAAAGTAATGGAGATTAAAATGTCTGCATCAAAATTTTACAATTATATATATTACTGGATTGGTTTATTTTTTCTTTTTCTTAATAAAATCAGACATTCTATCTCTGGATATACAAATCCAAGGACATTTCCGATGACTGAAGTTAAGAAAGCAATTGAATATGATTTTAATATAGTGAACCATTGGATAAAGGTTTTAGACGAATATTCAGGAAGTAAATCCAGTCTAAAGGGAAAAACAATCTTAGAATTAGGTCCAGGTGCAGACCTTGGTATAGGCATAATTATTTTAATGAAAGAAGCGAAAAAATATAATGCACTTGATATTAATAACCTGGTTGAGGCAGTTCCTGAACAATTTTACGAAGAACTTTTTCGCTACATCAAAACTATAAAAGATAAAAAAATAGATATAGACTATTTGCGCTCACAGCTAAAATTAACTCAAGTAAGGGAAAATGATAAACTTAATTATTGGGTGAGCAAAGACTTTGATATTTCAATTTTTGCAGAAGAAGACATAGATTTAGTTTTCAGCCAAGCCGCCTTTGAGCATTTTGATAATATAGAGAAAACCATTTCACAATTGAAATTCCTGAAAAGTGGCACAATCTTGATTGCCGAGGTTGATTTAAAAACCCATACCATGTGGATTCGTGATTTAGACCCACTTAACATATATAGATATAGTGATTTTATTTACAATCTATTCAAATTCTCCGGCTCACCAAATAGAGTCAGGCCTTTTGAGTATAAAGAAATTTTTGAGAAATGTGGTTGGACTAACATAAAAATTATGCCTTTAACTAAACTTGAAGAAGGGTATCTACAAGTTAATAAATCCTTAAATAAACGATTTCAGGATAAAATCAATCAAATGGATTTTTTGTCGATAATGATATGTGCGACAAAAGGTAACTATTTACCCAAGTGAAGTATAACGAATTTTGTAACACTTTAGCCATCTGAAGCAAAGATTAACCACAGAGGCACTCAAGACACGGAGAAAAGCCACAGATTCACAGATTATAAATTCTTACTTCTGATTTCTATTCTCTGTAAACTCTGTGAATCTGTGGCTTATATTCTTCGTTACTTCATCTGAGTAAATAGTTACCGAATTTTTAACCACAAAGACACAAAGAAACACAAAGAATTAGGAGAGAAAAGAGATGGATAAGATTAGTTTTGCCAGTATTGTTGTAACCTATCGCTGTAATGCCAAATGCAATACTTGTCATACCTGGCAGTATCCTTCAAAACCGGAGCAAGAGATTGAGTTACACACGCTTGAGAAATTACCTGAGATGGAGACTGTAAATGTTACCGGTGGGGAACCATTTATTAGAGCAGACATAGAAGAGGTAATCGCGGTCATTAGAAAGAAGTGTAATCGTCTGGTAATAAGTTCTAATGGCTATTTTACAGACAAGATATTGAATCTTTTCAGGAAAAGGCAGGATATTGGTATCCGAATAAGTATAGAAGGGCTTCCTAAGGCTAATGATGAACTCCGAGGTATCCCTGATGGCTTTGATAGAGGAATAAGGACTTTGATTGAATTGTCCCACCTCGGTGTAAAAGACATCGGATTTGGGATTACTGTTTCTGACAGGAATGCCGGGGATATGCTTGAACTCTATCATCTGGCTAAGATGATGAAGGTGGAGTTTGCCACTGCGGCCATACACAATTCATATTATTTTCATAAATACGACAATAGGTTTGAAAAGCCTGAAATAGCTATTGAGGAATTTAGAAAGTTGATTGATGAATTATTAAAATCACCCTCGATAAAAGACTGGTTCAGGGCTTATTTTAATTCTGGATTAATAAATTATATTAAAGGTAATCCAAGACTTCTACCATGTGAAATGGGATATGAATCCTTCTTCCTTGACCCTTATGGAGAGATAAGACCCTGTAATGTTATGGAAGAGACTATGGGTAATCTTAAAGAGCGAAGTTTTAAGGAAATATGGAATGGTTCTGAGGCAGAGAGAATCAGGGATAAAGTGCGAAATTGCCGTGAGAATTGCTGGATGATAGGAAGTGTGGCAGAGATAATGAAAAAAAATATTACCATTCCGATTAAGTGGATTATTAAAACAAAGTTTTTAAAGCAGGGGTATTGAAAATGCGAATTGCTTATATTGCCTTAAAAGGAATGCCTCTCGGTGGAGGTATAGAGCATTTAACTGAACAGATAGGTTCTCGTCTGGTGGAACGAGGGCATGAGGTTATAGTTTATTGCAGTTCTCAATACAATACCAAGCCGGAAAAATACAAAGGTATGGACATCAAAATACTACCTGCTATCAATACCAAAAGCCTACACAAAATTTCACTTGTCTTCTTCTCCACGCTTCACCTTCTGATGAAAGAAAAAGTAGATATTGCCCATTTCCATGCGGTAGGTCCTTCTGTTTTTTCTTTTTTGCCTCGACTAAAAGGGATAAAGACCGTGGTTCAGATTCATGGAGTTGAATGGAAAAGACCTAAATGGGGAATTATTGGAAAAACTTTTTTAAGATTAAGTGACTATTCTGCCGTCTATTTCCCTAATAAAGTTACTGCGGTATCAGAGGTTCTCAAGGGATATTATGAGGAGAAATTTGGTATAAATGTCCACTACATTCCAACGGGTATAAGTGAAGTTAACTTACGAGAGCCGAATAAGATTTTGGAATATGGCTTGAATAAAGATAGTTATATTTTCTTTGCAGCCAGATTGGTGCCGGATAAAGGGGCTCATTATCTTATAGATGCCTTTAATAACCTTAAGACTGATAAAAAGTTGGTCATTGCCGGTGATGCAAAACACGAAATTGACTATATTAATGGCCTTAAACAAAAGGCAAATAAAAATACGCTATTTCTGGGATTTGTGACCGGTGAATTATTAGAGGAGTTGTTCAGTAACGCTTATGTTTATGTTCTTCCTTCAGAGATAGAGGGACTATCTATTTCTCTCCTGGAAGCAATGCATTATGGCGATTGTGTCTTAGTCAGTAACATCCCTGAAAACTTAGAGGCAATTAATGGACATGGTTATACCTTTACGAACAAGGACTCCAGAGACCTTCAAAGGATGCTGGAGTTATTCTTAGAGAAGAAGGAACTGGTTGATGCCAAAAAGGATGAGGCTAAAAGGCATGTATTGACAAACTATTCCTGGGACAAAATAGTTGATATGTATGAGGAATTGTATTGTTCTCTGCTGAAATGAGCAGGATAAGGCAATTATAGCCGTTCACGAGGAGGAGATTAAAACAATGTTCTGGAATCTATTTTATTTCTTATCAGCGATATTTATTTATCTGATTTGGTCATCCCTTGGCAAAAGATTACCACTGGGTAGTATTATTCCCATAGACTATCCTGGAGAGCGAAAGATACATAAAATCCCTACATCTTGCTCAGGAGGTATATTCATCTTTTTTTCATTCTATATTTGTCTAATAATAAGTTTTTTCCTTCATCCGGACATCATAGATTATCCTTGCTACCCTTATATCTTCTTTATCTTTTGTGGTATGGGAATACTAATTTTTGGTCTTTGGGATGACCATAAGGATATTAAAGCACATATTAAATTGGTAGGACAGACATGTATTTGTTTAATAGCGGTAATTGGTGGTATAAAATTTAAAATCGTTGATTCGGAAATCCTTAATATTATCCTTAATCTATTCTGGTTTCTCATTTTTATAAATGGTATGAATCTGATTGATGGAACTAATGGTATTGCCTCCGGAATTACATTTATTGCGTCTATGTTTTTGCTCTTTAATGAAGGGATTAGATTTACACCTTTAGCCTCCATTCTTTGTGGAGCAGTATTAATATTTTTTATCTTCAACCTATCCAAAAAGACATTTTTAGGTGATTCAGGTAGCACTTTATTAGGATTTTTACTTGCCGCTATTTCTATCTTTATATCAAATAACGGAGAAAAAACAGATGTTTTGTTACTTACTATTTTATGTTTTGGGGTGCCTATATTCGATATTATCACTTCTATTATAAGAAGACTAAAAGAAGGCAAGTCTATATTCATAGGGGATGGAAGACATATTCATCATTATTTACTCAAAAAGGGTTTTTCTAATGCAATGGTACTTTTATTACTTCTTGGAGGTACTTTTATTTTAGGGTGTATATCTTTATTTATGTTCAGGAAATAATGAGAATTGCTGCCGTGCAAAAAATTATCTTGACAAAAAACATCTTTTGATTTATAATAGACTTAAGGAAATTGCGGATTGTGGATTAAAAAAATCCAAAATTTAAAATAAAATAAGGAGGTTTTTAAAATGTCAGAGTTTTTGTCAGGGTTGTTGATTTTAGGTGTTGTGCTTTTAGTTAGTGGGATTAAAATTTTGCGGGAATATGAGCGGGCAGTGGTGTTTAGATTAGGGAGAATAGTTAATGCTCGGGGACCCGGGATTATCTATATTATTCCCTTTAATATCGAACAATGGAATAAGATTGACATGAGAACTATCACTATGGATATTCCACCACAAGAGGTAATTACAAAGGATAATGTTACCATTCGGGTAAATGCGGTATGTTATTTCCGGGTAATTAATCCGTCAGATGCCGTAACTAAAATTACTAATTATACCTATGCTACTTCTCAAATTGCTCAGACAACTTTAAGAAGTGTTCTTGGGCAATCGGAATTAGATGAGTTGTTAGTCCAGAGAGAGAAGATAAATCAGCAGTTACAACAAATAATTGATTCTCAGACAGAACCATGGGGAGTAAAGGTAAGTGTCGTTGAGGTAAAGGATGTTGAGTTGCCGGAGACGATGAAGCGGGCAATGGCAAAACAGGCAGAGGCAGAACGGGAAAAGCGGGCTAAAATTATCCATGCAGAAGGTGAATTACAAGCATCAGATAAATTATCTCAGGCGGCGGCAATAATAGGTAAGGTACCAACTGCTATCCAACTGAGATATTTACAAACCTTAACCGAGATAGGCACTGAAAAAAATACTACGGTTGTCTTTCCGATACCAATAGATTTCATGCAAGCTTTTTCGAAATTAATTGGGACTGACAAAGAAATTAAGTAAGGGTTCAGGGTTTAGGGCTTAGAAGGCAGAAATCTTACCTGATACCTGACACCTGATACCTGTAAAAGGAAGGTAAATTGATTTCCTTTGAAGATGCAAAACAAAAAATATTAGATGGTATCGTTCCGGTTAAAGAAACGGAGGAAATCAAGGTAATATCCTCCTTGAATCGCATTTTATCCACGGATGTAATCGCCTCTTTTGATGTCCCACCTTGTAATAACTCAGCTATGGATGGCTATGCTGTCCAATATGAAGATATTAGTGAAATAGAGGAAGTAAGATTGCAGGTAATTGGGGAATTGCCTGCAGGTAAATCCTTTGATAAGGAACTTAAAACCGGAGAAGCCCTAAGAATTATGACCGGTGCACCTATGCCTAAAGGGGCAGATACAGTGGTTATGCAAGAGGTAACATTACAAGATGGTGATTGGGTAAGTATTTCACCCCAAGCGACTAAATTTGACGCTAATATTCGATTTCAAGATGGCTGTCCCCCACTGGCGGGGGTAAGGGGGTGGATTAAAAAAGGTGCTAATGTTCGACTTCAAGGGGAAAGTATTAAAAAAGGTGAATTGATACTTCAAACAGGCACACGAATTAGACCTCAGGAAATGGGTCTGTTAGCCTCTATGGGGTATGGGACGGTAAATGTTTATCGCCAATTAAATGTTGCCATTATCTCTACCGGAGATGAACTTATTTCTATTGGAGAAAAACGGACACCAGAAAAAATTTACGATAGTAATCGTTATAGTTTAACCGGGTTATTAACCTCTCTTGGCGTAGAAATAATTGATTTGGGTATCGTCAAAGATGATAGGGAAATGCTCAAGACAAAATTTAGAGAGGCATCTGAGCGGGCAGATGTTGTCATTACCTCTGGTGGTATTTCAGTAGGTAAGTACGATTTAGTCAGAGAAGTGGTAGATTCCCTTGGCAATGTAGAATTCTGGCAGGTGAATATAAAACCCGGCAAACCACTTTCATTCGGTAAAATCGGTCGTTGTTATTTCTTTGGGTTACCGGGTAATCCTGTTTCTGTGATAGTTAGCTTTATTAAATTTGTTCGATGTGCCCTTTTGAAAATGGCTGGTTGTAAAGAGTATGATAAAACTGTGCTGTTTAAGGCGAAGACTAACTTCCAAATGACTAAAAAACAAGGTCGATTAGAATGGCTCAGGGGCATACTTTCTTATGGAGAAGATGGGTGGATAGTTACCACTACCGGGGCACAAGGTTCCGGCATACTTAATTCTATGATTTCAGCTAATTGCTTAATTCAAATTTTGCCCGACCAAAAGGAAATTACAAAAGGTGATGATGTGTGGGTAGAATCGTTAGAATGGGCTTTGTGATTCAGACCATTTACCTATTTTTGCGATTTCTCAATTTTTTTCCACGAATCATGCAAAGATACTGTGCGATTAAATACTAATAATTCTTTAGTAGAATCAGGGTCAACACAGAAATAACCATGCCTTAAAAACTGGTATCGATTTCCTGGTAGAGCACCTTTTGGATTTTGAATTTTGGATTTTAGATTTTGGATTTCGGATTTCAAACTTGGCTCAACTAAACATGAAGTTAATTTTACTAACGAATTGGTATTCAAGTTAGCCTTGAAATCATCGTCCTCCTCTGGATTTGGTTTTGTGAAGAGATAATCATACAAGCGTACCTCAGTTTTTAGTGAGTGAGCCGCAGAAACCCAATGTAAAGTCCCCAAAACCTTGCGTCCATCATCAGACCAACCACCTCGTGTTTGTGGGTCATAGGTGCAATGCAATTCAATCACCTCACCGGTTTTTTCATCCTTAACGATATCCACACATTTGATATAATACGCATGTTTTAATCGTACCTCCTGTCCTGGAGATAATCGGAAAAACTTTTTCGAAGGGTTCTCCTGGAAATCATCTTGCTCAATATACAGGATACGGGAAAAAGGAATTTTCCGCAATCCCATACCGGCATCCTCAGGATTATTTTGAGCATCCAACTCTTCCACCTGATTCTCTGAATAATTGTCTATGACCACTCGAAGTGGACGCAATACAGCCATCACCCGCGGTGCTCGTAGATTTAAATCCTCACGCAGACAATGCTCAAGCAAGGCGATATCCACCACACTATTACTTTTTGCCACTCCAATTCGTTCACAAAAATCTCGGATTGCCTCTTTTGTGTAACCACGCCTGCGTAAGCCTGATATTGTAGGCATGCGTGGGTCATCCCAGCTGGTTACATAGCCTTGTTTGACCAATTCCAGAAGTTTTCGCTTACTCATTACCGTATAAGTGAGATTAAGGCGAGCAAATTCAATTTGCTTAGGATGGTGGACATTCAATTCGTTCAGAAAATAATCATACAGTGGTCGGTGGTCTTCAAATTCTAATGTGCAAATCGAATGGGTGATACCTTCAATGGAATCTTCGATGCCGTGAGCCCAGTCATACATTGGATAAATACACCATTTGTCACCTGTTCTGTGATGGGTTGCCCGGAGGATACGATACATAACCGGGTCGCGCATATTTAAATTTGGGGAGGACATATCAATTTTTGCTCGAAGGACACGGGAACCATCCTCAAATTCTCCTGCCCGTATACGCTCAAACAAGTCCAAGTTCTCTTCAATAGAACGGTTACGATAGGGACTGTCCTTACCGGGTTCAGTCAAGGTGCCGCGGTATTCTCTGATTTCCTCCGTGTTCAAATCACAAACATACGCCTTACCATTTTCGATTAACGCCACCGCATACTCGTATAGTTTTTCAAAATAGTCAGATGCGTAATATTCGTGTTCACCCCAATCAAAGCCAAGCCAGGCGATGTCTTTCTTAATGGCGTCAATGTATTCCTGTTCTTCCTTGATGGGGTTGGTATCATCAAACCGCAGGTGGCAAACACCTCTACCAGGCAAGCCTACTTTATTTTCTTCGGCAATACCAAAGTTAAGGCAAATGGATTTGGCGTGTCCAATATGTAAATAGCCATTTGGTTCAGGCGGAAATCGGGTTACAACCCGACCATTAGTTTTATTTGTTTTTAAGTCTTGTTCAATAATATCTCGTATAAAATCAGAGGTGCGCCTTGTTGATGACTTATGATTTGGTGTTTCCATAACTTTTTCTCCTTGCATTGACCATTAATTAGTATTGTGTCCCGAATGGCACTGACTTAAGAAATATGAACACAAAATCAGGTTGATAAGTAGTAGTTTCACCTTGTAATTACTACAATATCTTGTGGAATTATCCCCCGCTGGCGGGGGTAAGGGCCGATACCAGTTGTTCTGGGACAGGGTGGGGTAAATTATCCCCCGCTGGCGGGGGTAAGGGCCGATACCAGTTGTTCTGGGACAGGGTGGGGTAAATTATCCCCCGCTGGCGGGGGTAAGGGGGTGGAATTTCTGGCTCGTAAACTCTTAAGTCAGTGCCATTCGTCGCTGTCCCTATTTATCTACATTTGGTTGGCTAACGATAAAAATAACCTGCTCCTTGTCAGGTGCATTTTTCTGGTTAGACAATTGCTTTGTTTTGCTGTTTTTTCTTTTCTTCTGGCTTGCTAAACTATCTTATTTCAGCAAACTCTCTTGGAACTATTTAACTTTTAATATCTACCACTGACTCTGTTTTCTGATTCTGTTTTCTTGAGAAATGGTCCCAAAATGGGATTCTTAGTAATTTTTCCCATTTGAATTCTGTTGAATTCCTTGTCAGAAATACCAACAGCCTCTTTTGCAATTTTTTGTTGAATATCCCATTTCATCTGAACACAATCAAATTTTTTGTGTTTTTTCATTGTTTAACCACCTCTTTTGGAGAATAAATATGAATGGGTTTATAGCCATTTAGCAAATTCACCGCTTGATAACCACTTATTTTTTCATAGTGAACAATGTGCTTGAAATTCCAGCTAACAACAAAATCAACTTCTGCTACAGAAGCTACAGCAATATGTTCTGCATCAAATTTGCTTGCATGACCGACAACTTTAGCTTTCAAATAAGCATCTCGAAGATTTCCAATTTCTTCCGAATAAACTATTATTTCTACCATTTCTGGTGACAATTCCGATAGAATATTTTGGACACAATCTGGTGCATTGTCAATTTCACGCAAAGTAGTCGTAGAGATTACAAGTATAAATTTGCCACTCTTTATATCTTCAAAAAGTGCTTTGCTCTCTTTTGAAAATTCATCATCAAAACATCCTCCAAAAACAGAAGTATCAGCATAAATTCGAGATTTTTTCATTGTAACCTTCCAAATGTATTAGTATCCGACTAACCACAAAAATAACCAATTCTGTCTGATTTATTCAAAAACTTCACTCCGCCGTCTCTTTTCTTTTCGTCTTTCTTTTTAATTTCTCAATTCGAGCCCTGACACTGATTCTCCACTTTCCTCCTCAAACTCTCGATTTGGTAGCTTGGTGCAAAACCGCATTTACCAGAATAGATCCCTTGAGGAACATTAAATGGAAAGAAACTCTTAACTCTCGCAGATATTTTATCAGTTATTGGCAACTATGTCAAGATATTATTGGACAATATTTACCTCTACCTCCAAACGCCTTTCCATTACTACATTCTTGGGGAAAGGGGAAGTTGTATCCAATAAGGTTAAAAAAGAAAATTAAAAAAGTTCTTGACTTCTACATGGTAGTCTGACCCCGACCAGACCTATACCAAAAGAAAATCAATCAAACTTTCTCATCATTGTTTTTGCTGCATAGCTTATGTCAGGAGTCTGGACAACTGCCTGTCCTGTTCTAAGTTGCTCAATAATACTTTGAGCATTGCTACTACTACGCATTTGAACCATCTTACTAACTTTTTTTGAATCTGGATTGTTTGTTCTAAAAAGTATCTTAGTTCCCGCATTGCCGAGTACATTTTCATGAAAATGATTGATATTTTGGCTTGCAACAATAACCAAAACTCCAAACTTCCTTGCTTCCTGCATTATTAAAGGCAAGGTTTTATCCTTGGCTAAACGATGAGCTTCGTCTAAAACAATTGCCAATTTCAAGACATAGGACTCTTCCCATTTTAATATTTCTTTATATACTTTTCTTAAAACAAAGGCACTGATAGCTAATTGAACCGTTTCTGAGCCAATTTCTTTTATATTAATGACCAAGCCTTTTTTAGTACTTTCGAGGATATCCCAGTTCTTCTCAAATACCTGTGGGTTGAATATATTCATTTCTAAAAGCGGTCTGCATTTGGCTAACACATTTCTTATTTCTTTCTTATTTTCTAATCGCTCAATCTTTTTTTCCAGGTCGTTGATTGTCGGGAATGTATTATCGCCACGATTTTTGGTATCTTTGTAGCAAGCGGAAATTGCCCTGAACACACCGTCTTTTTGAATATCACCAAGCTCGCAGACATACGCAAATATATCTGCTAATGCAAAACTTTGCGTTTTCCATGACTGTTGCCCTATTTCATTTACTAAATCAGCTTCAAACGGCGAAAACGGTAATCCTTCCGCTGCATTCCAAATTGTGGGCATACAAGATTTTCTAAAGGCATTCCTTGTATCGCTAAATTGTCCGTGAAAATCAAAGGTCAAAGTGCCAATTCCATTACGCTGCAACTCAACAAGCAATGTATTAATGGTAACTGACTTGCCTTGCCCGGGTATTCCAAGAATAAAGACATGAGGGCTTCCTTTTACAGAGGGCTTCCAAACAACATTCTCATCAGTTACAGACTTGCCTAATATGATTTCTACAGACTCTGGATATGAAGGTATGTCTGCACCATCAACCTCATCCGTTTTGATACCGCCAATATCAGACGGTTGTTCAGCAAGTATTTCTTTGTCTTCTTCCTCTCTATTTTGTTCTTCTGTTATGAGCGGTAATTCTTCATAAGAGCCTGTAATGATTTGCTTTCCATAATCAAGCGGTTGTGGAGGTTCCGATAATACATGCCTGCCAAGAATCGTCACTTTTATTTCATCCTGATAGGACGGTTCAATTTTATATTTATCTTCACCTGGACTTATCAAATATGCTCTTTTCAATATATTCAGCTGGATTTTCCCGGCTTCCACCTTGCTAAGTAGTTCACTAAATTTACCGAACCCCTCTTTATCAATTAAGTTATACCGCACTGCTTTTGAAAGATAATATCTGAGCAACATAACTAATCGGGATCGCTCAAGTGGTGCCCCAATATTTCCTTCGGATTCTTCCTGCTGACTTGAAAAATATTTATCATGGAAGAGTTTTTCAGTTTTCAAAAATCGTTCGTTAGTCTTTTCAAGGATTGAAGACCGAAAGGATAATTCTGCTTCAATGGCTGAGTCAATACATGTAATTTTAATGCTTTGCTGTGTAACACTAATAAGTAAGAAGTCGCACAAATTAACAGCATCATCAAAAATATCGGGATGACAATATACCGGAATCAATAAGAAGTTTCCCTCTCTTTCCTTACTTTGCAACAAATAGTGAAGTGTTACGCCGATAGCTATAGTCTTTTGGTTTTGTTCATGGTCATCTTCAAATAACTGTAAGGCATAAGTACCTGAAAGGGATTTTAAGGCATTTACCAAGTTAAGAACACTTTCCTCATTTCAGGCGGGCAAAAATTTCTTCCCCCAACCCCCTTCCTTTTTGCCCGCCTGCTTGGGCTTCGCCCCCAAAACTTTTCGGCGGACGGATTTTTAATTATCAACTTTGTATTTTGCTTCTCCTCCTTCAATCCCTTTTCGGGCTTTTTCAAAAGCCCATTTGGGGATTTGGTGGGATTCCAAATTTAACTTGTTTCTTTTATCGTTTAACTTTTTCAAATCTTCAATCGCCCGTTTCTCGTCTATATTATTAACCTCAATATCATAAAATATTCTTGTATCATTTCGCAAAGCATTATATTCGTTTCCAATCTTTTGATGAACGACGGATCGCTCACTTGGATTTACAAAAGTAATCACAGCAGTTAAGCCAGCGACGATGATTGAAAGTCCGCCAGCGACGATGTTGTGATAATCGAATTGAGATAGAGCTGAAGCCCCAGCGATTGCAGAAAGAACAGCGGAAATACCGCCGAGCCAAAGGTTCATATTTACCCAACATTGACCAGCATAAAAATGACCTTTGGCAGAGTAAATACTGTCTTCCTCAATTCTTTTGGCCTCGTTTATAATTTTTTCTTTATTATTCATAGTATTTTAATTTATCCGTATGCTGGAAAATAATCACCAAATATTTTTCTCCACTCATCAATAGCATTTTCAGTATTTCCATTTTTAGCATACTGTTCAGCTTTAATAGCCCGATTGTATGCAGTTTCAAATCTACCTACTGCGTTATCAACAGTTTGACAATTTCTTAATGGATTTATTTGACCGCCATATTCAACTGGGTCTTGAACTTTATATTTTATTGCCTCCCGCCCTTTATCAAAGAAAAATCTCATTCCGCTGGGATAGTCGTTGATAGTAACATTTTTAAAAATCTTGATTGCTAATAATTCTAAATAAAATGAAACAAAATCATCGTTAATATTTTTGTTCCAGCCTTTAACCATTTTTACAATTGGTACTAAATCGCCATTATGATTTTTGTTTTCGCTTGCCATTACATCAACATGGATTTTGGGATTTGTGGCTATCCAAACTTTCTGAACCGTGCCTGGAATTAAATAACCGCCACCTTCCCTATTAAAAGCAGGAACAACATCAACAATAAAATCTGTAAAAGTAATAGTAACTGCTTGTCTGTTTCTACTTATTTTTGGAGTTTTTGTATAAGTTTTCAGCAAAACCCTTTTTACTTTATCCAGCAAACTTGCCTGTCCATCTGACTCATAATACTTTGGATCAAGAACAATGAGAATATCAATATCTGCTTTCACGAGAGGAGAAATCATTGTTGATCTTGCATATGAGCCAGTTAAAAAAGAATCTAAAACATCCATTTCATTCGCCACAACATCGCGAACATTTTTTTGACGAGTTGAAGTTGTGCTTTTTTGAAGCCCTGTTATTTCAAGGTTTTCTTTTAGTTTTTGAAATGATGCTGTAATAGTTGTTGCCATAGTATTATTCCAAATCTAATTTTTCCCAATCGCTCCAATCTTTCTTTTCGCACTTGCTCCAGTCGTATTTTTCTTTTTGGTTTATTTTCCAGCCGTCGTTTTTTTCAATCGCAATCCCACCGAAAAGTTTTTTATCTTTTTGCTCTTTTGCATATTCCTGTAATTTTTCAGCCTTTGCTTTGGTATATGATCCGCCTTGCTGGTCGCCCATATCTTTCACTTCAAAAATACCTAGCCGTCCATCGGCTAATCTTACTAAATAATCAGGGTAAAAAGTATGAATAAAGCCTGCGGGATATTCATATTTAATACCAAAATAATCTCGTTTATTCTCGCCGTTTTTCCACCACCAAAGAATTTTATCTGCATTGTCTTTCAAAAACTTCTCAAAATTCTTTTCGGGATTAAGTCGCTCCGCGCTCAAATAGCATGGCTCATATACATATTTTTCATAATCCACTCTTTCGTCCGTGTGCTGGTTGAAAAATTTCTCTTTGGCAATTTCAAACTCATACCATTGCTCGCTTTCTTGAACCCTCTTTTGGATTTCCTTTTCTCTAACCGCTTTGTATTTTTCAACCGCTTGCGCCAAAATTTCCTCAAACTTTTTTCTATTGCCGTTATGGACAAATACCATTTGCACGAGGATTGCTTCTTCTGGCCATGCTTTTGAACCAAGATATTTTCTAAAATACGAATAAATCGCAGTTTTTACAACTGGCACTGACCTTTTGATATTTTTGAACGAGCCGAGGTAATCTTTGATAATCTGTTCAAACAATGCCTGCAAATCATTTCCGGCAATTGTTAGCCGAGCGCGCGATTCGGAATCAATTTTGCCCTCAATCTCGTCAAATGTTGTGCCTTCAATTTTGGCGTTGGCGATAATTTCCTGCTGATATTTCGTAACATCAAGTATCACGCCTTGATCTTCCAACTTCTTCATATTTTGTGCAAAAAATGT
>JBDRHR010000164.1:0-7526 GCA_043816605.1 Nitrospirota bacterium | reverse complement strand
ACAAATTCAAAATTATAATGTCCAAATGTTCAAAACTCCTCATTTTTATCATTTGAATTTTGGTCATTTGGATTTATTTCGAATTTCGATATTCGGATTTCGGATTTATAAAGTTATAATCTTAGTTACCTGAACTATTACGTAAATCGTGATATTAGGAGGTAAGTTAAAAAAATGAGTGTAAGAAAAATTGCTATCTCAGTTCCAATGGAAACTCTATTACTAATTGATAAAATAGCAGTGCAAATTGGGGAGAATAGGAGTAGATTCATCTCTACAATCTTAAATCGAGTAGTTAAGAATATTCAAGACAAAGAGATAACTCAACAAATCAATAAAGCATTTTCTACTCAAGAAATAGTAGATGAACAAAAAAAGACTTCGGATGCCTACCTAGAATTGATAGATGATTTGGAGGCATGTAAATGGTAATTTTACAAGGAGGTAATGGGTCAGTCATTGGGGGGAAAGATTATGTTTAGCGGGATTCGGTGTTCGGATTTCGGGATTCGGGGTTCGAGAAGAACCATCCTTGAACCCAAATTTTCATCTACCAGAGGTGTTACTTCTTTTTCCCGAACCCCGAAATCCGAACACCGAATCCCGATTAGCGATTTGATTATTTCCCCAAATCACTGACCGATTACGTTAACACCTAAATACTGTATTTGAAAAATGGCTAAGTTTGGAGTAAAAAGATGAAGAAAAATACCGGTCTGGTAATTTTTTTTATAATAACTTGCTTGATTTTAGGTTGTGCACCGCCTAAAGGCAAAGACCTGACTACGATTCCTGAACCTAAATATTTGTTGAAGGAGGTAGGGATTGACTGGGTCTATTCGTTAGCCATTGCCCCTGATGATTCAAATAAGATTTATGCCGCCACAGAATATGGAGTGTACAGGTCAAACGATAAGGCTAATACCTGGAAGGCGGCAAACCACCGCCTCTACAACCTTAATGTCTATACCGTAGGCATTGACCCTAAAAGACCGGAGGTTGTCTATGCAGGCGGTGATGGCGGGGTATTTAAAAGTACAAATAACGCCGATGAATGGGTAGAGAAAAATATTGGCTTGACTAATCCATTGGTGCGTGTATTAGCCATAGACCCAAATAATTCGGCTCGACTTTATGCCGGGTGTTTTGGCTCAGGGGGATTATTCATCAGTGATAATGGGGCAGAATCATGGGAAATGGTAGAGGGAGAGTTATCTACTTTACAGATTACCTCTATGGCTATTGTTTCCAACCAGCCTGATAAAATCTATATCGGGACATGGGAAAAAGGGATTTATAAAAGTGAAGATAGAGGGATGAGTTTTTACCCGGTAAATACAGGGCTAAGTAGCCTTAATATTCGAGATATAGCCCTAACCGGGGTGGGCAGTGAAACGATTTATGCCGCTGTGGAAGGGGGTGTCTTCAAAAGCGAAAATGAAGGTAAAAGTTGGGAGTTAAAGATGGAAGGACTCCTTAACCCTCATATTTGGACACTTTTAATTTCCCCTGACCAGACTGATATAATTTATGCAGGAACCTGGATTGGTGGAATCTATAAGAGCGAAGATGGTGGCAAAAGCTGGCAAAACATAAATGTAGGTTTAGTCAATACCTCTGTTCATACCTTGATTTGTGACCCCAAGGATGCAAATATTATCTATGCCGGGACAGAAAGGGGTATCTTTCAAACAATAGATGGAGGTATATTTTGGAAGGCAAAAAATAAAGGATTAACCCGCTTAGTTAAAGAGATAATTCCACCACCAATTCCAAAAGAAAAACGGAAAAAAGCTCCTACACCCAAACCTTCTCATGGGACTTCAGAAGGTGGAGGGCATTAATACCAAGTTGCATCAAAAATAAAATAATCTTGCAAACTGTTATGGTATTCCTTAACTTAATGCAAATATAAAAATGTAAAAATCAAAATTACAAAGCAAAATGCAAAATTATTTGTGAAATAATGAGAGGGATTTGCCTGTTACCTGCCTATCGGCAGACAAAACAGAAAGATATGGAATCAATATTTTTGATATTTGATTTGTCATTTTGCATTTTTATATTTAATTTTTAATTTCAGCATAACAGATTTTGATTGAATTGTTTAATATACCTTTGATTGCAAATTAGTATAAAGTGGACATTAAAAATGGGGCTGGTTTACTTTTATTTGAAATCTTTAGGGGTAAACTACAACGATGCAAGAAACCTCAACAAATTGAGATGTCCATTTGAAAAACCAAACTTGTTTAGGAGAGTTATCCACAGGTTTAAAATTTGAGATTTTCTATACACTAAGAAATTATAGGAAAAACGATAAAATGTACTATCTCAATCTTTGTGATATTTAGTGTTTTCAAGTCTTGGTGACATATTAATTTAAGGTGGATAAATGAAAATAATCATTGCTATTACCGGTGCAAGTGGGGTTATTTATGCTCAACGATTGATTGAGCTACTTTTAGAGCAAGAAGGAGTAGAGATTTCGCTCACCTTGTCTAAAACTTCTGCCTTGCTCATTAAGGATGAATTAAAGGTAAAAATAGACCTGCAAAAATTTAACCATGAAGAACTCTTTGGAGAAAAAGGTAGTAGAATAAGTTACTTTCACTATGAAGACTTAAGTGCTGATTTTATAAGTGGTTCAAACTACTTTGAGGCGATGGTAATTATCCCTTGCAGTATGGGAACATTAGCCCGGATTGCAGGTGGCTTATCCGACAACATTATATTGCGGACTGCGGATGTAGCCTTAAAAGAGCGGCGAAAACTTATCCTTGTCCCAAGAGAAACCCCTTTAAATTATATACATCTACGGAATATGTTAGAACTTACAACGGCAGGGGCGATAATTTTACCGGCATGCCCCGGTTTCTATCATCAACCTAAGACGATAAATGACTTAGTTGATTTTGTTGTCTTGCGTGTCTTAGACCACTTAGGGATTAAACAGGTATCAGGTATCAGGTATCAGCCGAAGGTTTAGGAAGCAGGAGGCAGGAAAGAAGAGGAATAAAAATATTTCTCTCCTGTTTCTTGAGATATAGGAAAGTATATAATTTAAGAGCTGTGGATAACTTTATCCCCTTGATTCCTTGTCTCCTAATTTCTAAAATTCGTAAAATTCGTGTTATTCGTGGTAAAATTTTACTTGACTTTTATATCTTACCCCAGTTTTCTCCAGAATGGATATCAACCTTTATTGGCACTAAAAAATTAGCGATACCTTCCATACATTCCTTGACTAATTCTACAACCTCATTCAGGCTATCTTCTTTTACTTCAAAGACTAATTCATCATGAACCTGAAGTAACATCTTCGCTTTTTTGCGGTCTAATCTTTTATGAATCTCAATCATAGCCATTTTAATCAAATCAGCCGCAGTGCCTTGAATAGGCATATTTACTGCCTGACGCTCTGCAAATTCACGCAATGTCCTATTTGAGGAATTAATTTCAGGTAGATAGCGTTTTCTTCCCCAAAGGGTACTCACAAAACCCTTGAGTTTTGCCTCTGAAATAGTTTTATCAATATAACCTTTTACTCCGGGGTATCTTTCAAAATATCGCTCAATCATATCTTTAGATTGACCTGGTGTAATCCTTAACTCCTTACTCAAACCATAGGCACTCATACCATAAGTGATGCCGAAATTAACCACCTTTGCGGCACGACGCATCTCAGAGGTAATTAATTCAGGACTACCCCCAAATATCTCAAGTGCAGTCTGGGTATGAATGTCCTCATCATTTATAAATGCCGCAATAAGTCTTTCATCCTTTGAAATATGGGCTAAAAGCCGCAATTCTATCTGAGAGTAGTCTGCTGAAAGTAGAATACACCCTTCCTCAGGAATAAATGCCTCCCTTATCCGATTACCCAAATCTGTGCGAATAGGGATATTTTGTAAATTAGGGTTACTTGAGGTTAGCCTTCCGGTGGCGGCAATCGTTTGATTATAAGAGGTATGCAACCGATGAGTTGTCGGGTCTGCTAATTCTAATAAGGCGTCAACATAGGTAGATTTCAACTTGGTCAATTCCCGATAGGCTAATAGTTTATCAGGCAATGGGTGGTAAGCACTTAATTTTATCAAAACCTCTTCATCTGTAGAAAATCCTGTTTTTATCTTCTTTATTACCGGCATCTTGAGTTTTTCAAACAATATAAATCCTAATTGTTTAGGTGAATTGATATTAAATTCCGTATCGGCTAATTTGTAAATTTCTGCACTCAAATCATTTAACTTTTGCCCAAATTCTTGAGAAAGACCTTTAAGATATGGAATGTCAATCTTAATCCCATCAAGTTCCATTTGGGCTAAAACTTCAGTTACCGGCATCTCTACATCTTCAAATAAGGTAATAAGGCTCGCTTCATTTAACTTAGGCTTCAATACTTCACAACTTACTCGATATATAAAATCCACATCTGAGCAGGCACAATCCCCTGCTTGTTGAATATTCATAGTAGAAGAGGAGGTAGCACCTCTGGCAATAGACCCTTGTGAACCAACGCAGGATTTGTCTATTCCGTAATAATTTAAGATTATGTCTTCCAGATTATGTTTTGCCGTAGGGTTTAAAAGATAAGAGGCAAGCATAGCATCAAACGCTATTCCTTTAACTCTAATACATGGTTCAATAAGCTCACCATGACAAGATGTCACCCTGAGCCTGTCGAAGGGTGGTTCGACAATCTCACCATGACATCCAGGATTAGCTAAGACTAATAATTGGTATTTAAGATTATGCCCGATTTTCTTTATATCCTTTGATTCTAAAAAGGGTTTTAATGCCTTTAGAACATATTCTTGGGGTAGTTGTTCCGGGACACCAAGATACTCATGTGCCATAGGAATATACCAGGCAGAATGAGGTTTGGTAGAAATTGCAATTCCTACTATTTCAGCCTGTAGAGGATTTATAGAAGTAGTTACTAATTCAATAGCCAATGAAGAGGTATTTGAAAGTAAATTTATCAGGGCTTGAAATCCCTTTTCTTCAGTAATTATCCGATAATCACACTCCTTACTCCCCTCCAATTTTTTATACAACCCAAGGTCTTTGAGAAACTTTTTAAATTCTAATTTCTCTAATATCTCAAATAGCCTGTCTTTATTATATTCCTTTACTCTGCATTCCTCTAAATCTGCGGTGATTGGCACATTAGTATCGATAGTAACTAATTCTTTACTCAGGATGGCATCCGTTAAATAGGTTTTAATAATTTCACGCCGTTTTTCATTAGAGACTTTATCAAGATTATTGAGTAAAACTTCAAAACTTCCAAACTCCTGAATTAGCTCAATTGCCGTCTTTTCTCCTATCCCTTTTATTCCAGGGATATTATCCGAGGTATCTCCACAAAGCCCTAAGACATCAATTACCTTATCCGGTGGGACGCCAAACTTCCCCTTTACCCCTTCTATATCATAAAGGACGGTTTCGGACAAACCCTTTTTAGTTGCCAATACCTTTATTTTATCGGTCACTAATTGTAAAATATCCTTATCTGCGGAGACGACAATAATTTCATCTACTTCATTCTCAAATTTTTTAACCAAAGTCCCGATAATATCATCTGCCTCATATCCATCCATTAAAAATACGGGGATATTAAAGGCAGAGATGACTTCCATAATAATCGGGATTTGTTGTTTCATCTCATCCGGCATTTTTTTGCGTTGGGCTTTGTATTGCGGATATTTTTGGTGTCTAAAAGTAGGAACTCCTGAATCAAATACAACAGCTAAATAGTTTGGTTTTTCCTCTCTAATTAACTTTAAGAACATATTGATAAATCCATAGACTGCATTGGTAGGTATGCCTGTAGAGGTTGATAAGGTCTTCATCGCAAAAAAAGCCCGATAGGCTAATCCATGGGCATCTAATAAAAATAATCTTTGCATACTTTGCTTACTCCCAAGGAACAGAACACAGAACACAGAATACAGAGTACAGATTATTCTTCTAAAGACTTCATTAAACCTACCAGCATGGCAGCAATTTCATCTGCTTCTCTGGAAAGTCCACCAATATCTTCTTCAGAACAGTATCCAAGTCTTTTGGCTATCTCAAGGCAGGTTATAACTTCATAATCTGATCTAAGTGCAATTTCTAAAAACCGCAGAAATTCCTTGCTTGACTTATTTCCACTTCCTTCAGCAATGTTTAAAGAAATAGATGTTACCGCTCGTCTAATTTGACTCGTTAAACCCCAGAGTTCCTCCCTGGGAAATTTCCTCGTAATCTTATAAATCTCAACTGTAAAGTCTATTGTTCTTTGATATACCTTCAAATTCCTAAAATTATGCACTCCTCTCTTCTCCTGTCTATTCTTCTTCTGTCTGTTCTTCTCCTGTCTGTTCTTCTCCTGTCTGTATTCTGTGTTCTGTACTCTGTGATCTTATTCTAATACATACACCTTTACTGGTTTTCTGCCATATCTAACTGCTTCCTTGTGTGTATCAAAACACAGGTCTATTCGATTTCCTTTAATCGCACTGCCTGTATCTCCGGCTATGCCATATCCATATCCTTCAACATACAATTTAGTTCTTAAAGGAATAACCCTCGGGTCAACAGCTATGACACCATATTTAGGTTTTAAGCCGATAGCAGTTAGAAATCCTGCCCATTTACCACATGATATCTTAGAGTCGGAATATGCCGTAGCAACTACATTTAATACCTTCCTTATCTCTCTTTTTGCATCTAAAATAGCAGGAGGAATGTATTTTCTTGTCCCTTTCACCACCAGGCAAGTAACTGGTTTAGTAAGGATTTTTTCCTCTGTAATATAATCCTTTATCTCAACCCCATCAACAGAAATTCTTTGAGCAATAATTTCCTTTAACCCTTGTTTTCCATGTTGTTTAACAATTGTTTTGCCAAGTAAAAGTTGAGGGGTATATTTATGGTAGGTAGGATATGGAATGATTTTTTTCTCTTTTATCTCTGTTTTGGCTACTCGATAGACACGAATAAACATCCCTTGTTTTAGTTTAGTCTCAAGCGAAGGTCGAACAATATCATCTTTACATAGATTAATCTTCATTGACTCTACTAAATTACAGACTGTAGCCTTATTAGTTCTTAGCTTTAAATAATTATTATCAACATAAACAGTAACATCTACAAGGCTTTTAGCATAGCCAAAAAGAGTAAAGGTAACAATTATTAACAAACCATACAAAATGTCTTTTTTTAAATAATTTTTCATCATCTCCCTCGAAATCAGAATACAGAATACAGAACACAGAATACAGATTATCTTATTTTCTGTGTTCTGTGTTCTGTGTTCTGTGTTCTGTGTTCTGTGTTCTGTGTTCTGTATCAAGTCTATCATAGGATTCTCAAAATGTCAACTAAATTTTGTATTGACTGAATATTCGATAAAACAAATTCGAGTTTTACATTCCTTTATAAAACTGTCAATGAAATGGTGTCCAATGGGCAAGAGAGCATGTGTTTTTCATTCTATGAAGGTAGGGATGTTTCATTTTGAGAGTAACAGAAAA
>JBDRHR010000163.1:0-2619 GCA_043816605.1 Nitrospirota bacterium | reverse complement strand
TTGAAAATTATATCATTTACGCATTCTCATTTTACATTTTTTATTTTACAGTACCCATTTTACAGTTTTATCACCCGTTTTATCAATTACTACTTCAGATGGCTAAAGTGTTACAATTTTCGTAATAATAATGTCACCCCTTCGGGGTTAAGATTTGTTTATTTTGACTTTCTTAAATCCCGAAGGGATGATATTATTATAGCACAATCACGAATAAACTACAATTAAATCCCGTAGGGATGACATTATTGTTAGGCATGACATTATTATAAATGCAGAGGTAGAAAAATTGTCTAGCAAAAGATGTGGGACATGTTAAGCTTAAAAAAGGGGGTTAGGGGATTGTTTTTTCTTGCCCGGTCAAAAAATAACCCCGCGTAACTAACCGATTACCCTTGATTATCTTCCTCTAACCTCTTGTCGTGCATGATAAAGTTTTTCCGTGAATCCACCTTCTTCCAGAAATTGTTTTTCCATTTGTCGCAGTTGTTGGTCAAGCAAATAATTTGCCTGATGAATCAAGCAAACAAGAACATTAGCCGCTACTTCAGGCTTGCTTTCTTCAATATAGGTCTTATAAGTCTTATAGGACCTATTCTTTTCCCATGCGAGATTCCTGATTTTTTGTGCCTGCGGGTGCTCTTTTTCCCAGAGCAGTAATCCGTGCTGTCGCAAAAAGTCCTCGTAATCCAGTAGTAATTCCTCCAGACTTGCACGAGCCACACCCACTAATTTCAATTCGTTTTTTTTCGATGTGCCCGAAGCCATGCTACCTTCAGCAATATTTTGCTTGCCACTGCGTGCCGCTTGCACCATTTGGTCATGTGTGCGAGAACGCTTGTCAATAAAACGATTACAAAATACCACCGTGGCATCATAAATAATCTCTGTGGTCTGATAAGACTTCAGGTTACGGTATCCACCATGAGGACCAATTGGTTTTTCGTTCATTATTTTTTCTTTATAGGTCTTATAAGACATATAGGACTTATAAGACCTATTCCTTTCTTATTTTTACTGCCGATGCGTGGGCATCAAAGCCTTCTAAATTAGCCAGATTAATAATCTCTTTGCCATATTTATCTAATGCCTGCTTGGTGTAGGAGATGATGCTTGAGCGTTTCAAGAAATCTTCTACTCCGAGGGGTGAGAAGAATCTTGCGGACTTACAGGTTGGCAGAACATGACTTGGGCCGGCAAAATAATCGCCTACGGATTCAGTTGACCACTGCCCAAGGAATATTGCCCCTGCATGCTTGATTTTATCCACTATTTCCCATGGATTCTCTACTTGCAATTCAAGGTGTTCTGGGGCAAATTCATTGGCTAATTCAATTGCCTCATCAAGCGTTTTAGTAATAATAATCGCCGAACTGGTAAGTGATTGCTGGATAACCTCTTGCCTTGAAAGAAGTTTGGCTTGAATTTCCACCTCATTTGAGACCTGTAGAGCTAACTCCTCTGAGGTAGTCATAAAAATAGCGGTAGCCAGTGGGTCATGTTCAGCCTGAGAGAGCAAGTCAGCCGCAATGAATCTCGGATTTCCTGACTCATCCGCTATTATTGCTATTTCAGTTGGTCCCGCAACCATATCCAGTGAGACATACCCATAGACCGCCCTTTTAGCTAAGGTTACATAGATATTCCCGGGTCCAACAATTTTATCTACCTTGGGAACAGTTGAGGTGCCAAAGGCTAAAGCGGCAATAGCCTGGGCACCACCGACTTGATAGACTTCATCTACATTAGCCAATTTGGCGGCGGCTAAAATATAGGGATTAATCCCATTCTGAGATGGAGGTGTGCAAAGGATAACCTTTTTTACACCGGCGACCTTAGCCGGGATAGCGGTCATTAACACCGTAGAGACATACGGAGCCCTTCCACCCGGCACATAAATTCCTACTGTTTCTATGGGTTGATAGCGTTGTCCTAAAATCACCCCATCTTCATAAGTCTTTGTCCAGGAGGCAAAAGGTTGATATTTATGGAAATCGGTGATATTTTTAGCGGCTAATTCAAGACTCCTCAAGAATTCCTTGTCAACCAAATTATAAGCCTCATCAATTTCCGCAGGTTTAACCTTTAAATTCGATAGCTTTACCTCCACCCCATCAAACAACTCAGTGTATTTTAATAATGCAGTATCGCCTGATTTTTGAACCTCATGGACAATTTCTTCCACCTTTTGTTTGATTTCTTCATCAACTAAGCTAATGTTAGCCCGAGCAAGCACCTTTTTAATCTTTTCAAAGTCTTCCCATGATTTAAGTATCTCCATTTTGTATTGCCTCCTCGTATAATATGTTAAATGTGTAATGTGTAATGTGTAATGTGTAATGTCTTACATAACACATTCCACATCTAACATTACACAGTTACTTATCCTCCTTTGTTTTCCAAGTATACCCCTAATTGGCATATTAGTCAAGGATTTTCTCATTCTTTTTGTAATCGGTCAGTTATCGGGGGGAAAGTTGATAAAAGGGATTCAGAGTTCAAGGATTTAAGGGGTTGAGGGGTCAAGTGGAATAAGGAAAAACAAACACTCGAACCCTTAACCCCTTGAATCCTTTTGATAAATTTTTCCATGTTTTCCCCCAAAGACTGACCGATTAC
>JBDRHR010000162.1:0-2763 GCA_043816605.1 Nitrospirota bacterium | reverse complement strand
TGGAATTTTTTGGTTAGCCTGTCAAGGGGATATAGTGTCCAAAATAAGATTTCAATAGTTACAGAATAGAGGATAAAAATACATAACTCCTTGATACCAAAAGGCTTATTAAAGAGAAAAGGGGATTTTCAGATGAAAGAGAAAGGGCATATCAACACGAAATTGATATATGGGAAGAAGAATAATTACGAGATTTGACATCAATTCAGGTGTTTAGGCTAAAGGCTGAAGGTAGAAGATAAATACTGAAGGCTATAAAATATCGCAAAATCCTTCTTACCTTCAACCTTCAGCCTATCAACCTTCAACCTATTTACCTGTTATCTCTTCTATTTTTGCTAACTCTGTCTTTGTCCGATTGATATAGCTTATCGCCTTTTGATTTTCAGGGTCTATCTGTAGCACCTTTTCCCAGGTATTAATCGCCTCTGACAATCTGCCTGTAGTATAATGCTCCATACCTGCGACTAAGTAGCCCTTGATTAAATACAACTGGATTTCTCTATACTGATGGTTATGTTCATAAACAAATTCTAATTGTTTTATTGCCTGAGTAATTTTCTGCCCCTGAAAATATCTTAACCCTTTATCGTAGGCAACAACTACTTGCTTAGTTAATTGAGGTGAGAGTTCTTTTTTCTTTAATTCACTTGATTTGGCATTAGATTTGTCAAGATAGATTTGGGCTTCATTCAGATTTTTATTCAGGATAAGTGCCTTCTGGAATTTTGTACTTGCCTGCCCATATTCCCCTGCAGTGAATAATTCAATCCCTTCATCTAAATAAGCTAAGGCACGAGATTCCTGGGTTTTAACCATTCTCTGAACATGTTCTACCTGTGATTTAGCCTCTTTGATTAATTCCTTTGCCTCCTTATTCTCCGGGTCTAATAATAACGCCTTTTCAAATTCTTCAATGGCTTTGTCCCACATTTTCTTTGTTTGATATGCGTTACCTGCCAGAATATGTCTATTTATCTCCTCGTTTAATTTAGCCATTGCTTTTTTCATATAATCCAGAGTCTCTTTATGATTTGGGTCTATTTCTAATACCTGCCTCCAGGCGGTAATAGCTTCGACCAATCTTGAATTAGTATATGCCTCTATCCCACGATTGAAATATTGGTTGAGCCTGTCAAACCTTCTTATGTCTAACCTGATATTTTCAGTCGCCGTAGATAATGAGGCTAAAGCCTGTGAATTAGCCGGCTCTAAAATCAATACCTGCCTGAATTCTAAGGCAGCATCAAGATATTCCTTATTATTAAGATAATTTTGTCCTTTTTCTAAATGCAGGGTGATTTCTGCTTTTACCTTTTCCTTTTGATACTCATCCCTTGCCAAGGCTAAAAAGGAATTTGTCTGGCTATGTTGCGGTACCCAGGTAAGAACCCTTTCAAACTGAATAATCGCCTCTTTATATTGTTTAGCCTCGAAAAACTCCTTCCCTCTATTAAAGGCAAGTTGAGCTTGAAGTTGCTCCCTTTTGGCTAATTCCTTTTCTAACTTTTTACTGAGATCTTCTTCTTCCTTCTTTCTTAGTCTTTGACGCATCTCTTCTACCGTCTGTCCAAGGGATAAATTCACGGCAAATTTATGTGTGTCTTCTAATTCCTGCCCTGCATAGGCATAATCAAACCTGAATCCTTTATACCCAAGCCCAAATCCATAAGTCCAATCCTCCTGATCCAATCCTGCTCGCAAGCTTAAAGTTTTATAAAGAGAATATTCAATCCCTGCGTGTCGTTTTAATTTAGTCAATCTTGATTTGTCCACATCTATGGAAATTATAAACTCATCATCCAATTTATCCGTTAATTGTCGATAATAGGAGATACCGGCTTTTAAATTCATAGGATATTTGGTGGTATCATCCTTTAATTTTAAGGTTGGCTCTAACAGGTTTTGTAGATTAGCTCCTATCGCTAAACCATTGAATCTTCCATTAGGGCGATAGAGCATTCCGACATCTACACCTACACCTGTCGCAGAATAGGAATAGATTTTATGGGTATTTAGATTTAAACTAAGTCCATAAGAAAATGAAGGGACAAGTTCACGGCTATAAGAGAAAATATATTCTAATTGCTCATTTTCTAATGAGGGGTTGATTAAATTATTCCGGGGGTCTCGCTCTTCAATATCCGTAACATTAAGCCTGAATACTCCTAATCCAAAAACCCCTGAGCGTGGGGTAGGATAGCAATAACCAATGAAGTCATAACTTGTATCCCAGAATAAATTGGAATGCAGGAGGCTAAACCCTTTCTGATTAGTTTGGGTTAATCCTGCCGGATTCCAGTACAGGGCAGAAGGTCCCTGAGCAATCGAAACATAGGCTTTACCCATACTTAGTGCCCGTGCATCTGCCCCTAAGATAAATGGACTTTGCACACCGCCATCTTCTGCCGCTAATGATGTCCCATTGGCAATGACAATACATGCGACACCGGCTAATATTAATTGTAATTTCTGCATCTTTTCAACCTATGCTGTAGGAAGAAGACTATTAGGCTATTAGGCTGAAGGGTAAAACAACCTACAGCCTTCTTCCTACCCTATTTTAGCACAACATATTAGCTTTGTCAATAACTTTTATAATTTTGTCGTAATGGGTCAGTCTTCGGGGGGAATATGGAAAAATGTATCAACAGGATTCAAGGGGTTGAGGGGTCGAGGGGGCAAGTGGAATAAGGAAAAACAAACACTCGAACCCTTGAACCCTCAACCCCTCGAATCCTGTTGATACATTTTTCCATGTTT
>JBDRHR010000161.1:0-32885 GCA_043816605.1 Nitrospirota bacterium | reverse complement strand
GGAATATGGAAAAATGTATCAACAGGATTCAAGGTGTTGAGGGGTCGAGGGGTCAAGTGGAATAAGGAAAAACAAACACTCGAACCCTTGAACCCTCGAATCCTGGACCCCTTTTCTCCCCCTGATAACTGACCCATTACTGAATACATAACTTTTCCATTGACATAACTCCTTGTTTGTGTTATTCTAATTAATAAAAATATTTGTAATTCAATGAAAAAGGGTTAGGAGTTAAAACAAAATTGGAGTTTAGGCTTTAGCCTTTCATTCATTATGAAATCCTAAAGGATTAACTCCATGGAAGTTGTGCAGCCTAATTAAAAATCTTGCAATATAATGACTTGTGAATTGATTCTTAAAGCAGATTATATAGTACCAATAATAACTCCAGCAATTAGAAATGGAATAATTTATATTAAAGATGGAGTAATTATTCAGTGTGATGAAATTTCAAAAATTTCATGCAGGGATAAAAGTGTGGTGGAATTAAAAAATGTATGTCTACTACCTGGATTTGTAAATGCACATACCCATCTTGAATTAACCAACCTAAAGGATAAAATTCCATACAAAGATTCATTTATTCAATGGATTCGTGATATAGTTGAGGTTAAAAAAACCTGGAATAAAAAGGATTACATAGATTCTTTAAAGTTAAGTATTAAACAATTAATCGCAAGTGGCACAACAACAGTAGCAGATATTACTACAACTGGTTTATCTCCTCAAGTTTTATCAGATTCTAACCTACGGTGTAGGATTTACAAGGAAATAACCGGCTTTAAGTCTGAATTAATAAGTCAAATAATGGCAGGCTTAAATGAATACCTGTCAAAATCACACCCTACAAATTTAATCGATTTTGGTCTTGCCCCACATGCCCCTTATTCAGTTAATCCCCAATTATTCATAAAGATAGATAAATTGGCTAAAACTTATAACCTACCTATGTCTATTCACATTGCCGAGGCAAAAGAAGAGTTAGAACTACTTATGAAAGGTGAAGGCGAATGTGTAAGTCTATTAAAAGAATTAGGGGTTTGGGAGGATAATTGGATTCAACGAATCCGTTGGATTCCACCAAAATTGACACCGGTAAAATACTTAGACTCATTAGGTATATTAAATTCAAATCTGATTGGTGTCCATCTAAATTATATTACTAATGAAGAAATAGAGATTTTAAAAGAGAAAAGGGTAGGGGTAGTTCATTGTCCTAAAAGCCATAAATTTTTTCAACGAGAGGATTTCCCTATTCAAAAATTAATAGATAAAGGTATCCTTGTAGCATTAGGCACAGATTCTTTAGCCAGTAATGATTCATTGAGTATGTTAGAGGAGATGAAGGAGATAAAAAGGAGGTACAACCTTTCTGGTGAAGGTATTCTTAAATTAGCCACAATAAATGGAGCAAAGGCATTAGATCTTGATGATAGAATAGGTAGCTTACAACCAGGCAAAAAAGCTGATATAATTGGGATAAAACTACCTGATGGATTTAACAAATCCGTTGGATTCAACGAATCCGTAGGGTTCAACGATAATTTATATGATTTTATTGTCAAGGAGGCAAAGGATGTTGTATTTACTATGGTTGATGGGAAAATTCTTAACTTTTAAAGTTCTAAAGTTAATAAGTTAAGAATTTTAGAACTTCCGAACAATCCTCTGCCTTCACTTATTTCCCACTCCTACTTTTTCCATATAATGGGTCAGTCATTGGTGGATTAATTCATTCTGTAAATAGTAATCGAATTAAGCGAATTAAACAAAAGGCAATTAAATTCAATAAATTCGATTACTACATATCCTTTAAATAATAAAATTCCCCACGCAACTGACCGATTACTTTTCCATAAATTTTTACCTTGATTTTTTGGATAATAATTGATATAATTTAAACTCAATAGGGAAGGGCAAAAAATGGTCAATGTAATAAAGTCTTATTTTCCAATATTTGTTGCTACGGCACTTCTTTCTAAACTTAAACATATCAGTATTTCTCAACTTTTTTCTTTGTTAATAAAAATTAGTGAACTTAATCCTGATTTTGATAATCTAATTCCTATTATTTATGAGAGATGTAGCTTTTTTGAACAATTGCCTAATCTTTCTCGCTGGCTAACAGATAAAAATATTCAGCAAGCAAAAGAAAAGGCTCAAAGATGGCTACAAAATGGTATTTTTGTATTGATAATGGAAGAAAATCAACAAATATTTTTTGCTCAAGGTAATCAAGATATCCTTAACTTTCCTACGGCGACAATATTAAACTCTCGTAAAATTCGTTCTGTAAGACCTACTGACCAGTGGTTACAAGTAACAATAAGATTAACCCAACAAGCCATTGAGGAAAATTTTACAATTGTTTCAAGTCTTGGAATGCTAACTTATGAAATTGTAACTTTTATGGCTAAAAAACAGAATTCTAAGATAATTATTATCTTAGATGGATATTTACCAGGGGTATTATCTCTTGAGTTACAAAATGCCTTTTACAGTAAATTCAACAATATGTTTGATCTGAAAAATACCCTGTTTGTTTCTCCATTTTTACCAGAAATCAAATTACCATCTCGTCCAGAACGATTAGCAAAACGAGATTATTGGGTAGTAACTTTGGCAAAACATTTATTTATAGCCGAAGTTAGAGCTAATGGGAATATCCAAAAATTAGCTATTGAAAGACTATCCAAAGACCAGAAAATTATGGTATTTCGGCCTATAAAATTTGACTGTAATACAAGAGGTAACCAGAAATTATTAACAGTTGCTGCCAAAGAAATAATTTATAATGATATTGACCAATCAATACCACCAGAATTTTCTAAAGAAATAACTTTAAGTCAAAGACCATTAGTTGACCTTAGCCAGTATCTTTTTCACTATACTCGTGCTTGTCCAAGTCCTTGGCCAGGTCAATTATTAGCAGAATATATACAATCCCTTCTGGAAAATGAATCTAATGCTAATCATACATCTTTTGATACTCTATGTAGAATTTTAAAAGAAAAACTTATTCGTGCCAATAATCGGTTTGTCCGGGTAAAAACTCCAATTGTTTCATTTACCGTTTGTTTACCTACTGAATTAAACAAAATTCGTAAATGGAATTCTGCATTAATTCGGTGGACATTTGAACCTTATGGCATAGGGATACGAAAAAGTGTTTTGGAGAAAATGGGAGTTAAATCAGTAATTTATGCCGCAGAAGATGAATTTAAAAAATTAGTAAATGCAGATCAATTTAGATTCCAACTTCATCAACCACCAAAAACTAATTGGAGTTTAGAAAAAGAATGGCGAATACAAGGGGATATTAATCTAAGTCATATTTCACTGGAAGATATTGTTATAATTGTATCTACTCATCAAGAAGCTGAAATTGTTCACAAGCAATTTTCATTATCGGTTATACTTGCTTCTTACACAAGTTTCAAATGATGTAGTACGATTTCTATAAAGTTTTTGCCTGATTGTCAGGGCTAAAGCCAAGTTAATTGTGTTGCCTGCATCTCCGCCATAAATGGCGGAGTTATTAAAAAGAAGAAATGAGGAATGGAGACAATAACTCCGCTCTTTAGAGCGGAGGAGGGGAAACCCTCCAAAAATCTGGGCTTTAGTCCTGATAATTAGGCAAAAACTTAGTGGAATTGGTATAACTGTTCAAGGATGTAAGAAAAAGAAGATGTGGAGGTTATAAAAAGATGGGGATATTTATTTTTAAATAATTACTATGGAGGTTTTTTTAAATGAATGTAAAAAATGCGGTTATTGGTGGAAGTAAGGCGTATGCTTTACTTAATGAGGAGAAAATAATTGGTGAAAGGGTAGGGGAGATTCAAACACCTTTTGGTAAAAGTTCACCTATATTTTTAGTCAAAGATGATGATGTTGAGTTTTTGTTTCTAACAAGGCATGGAGAAAAGGGTTATGAATTAAATGCATCATCAGTAAATTATAGGGCAAATATCTATGCACTTAAAGAATTAGGGGTAGAACGAATCCTTGCCTGGAGTGGACCAGGGGCAATAGATGAAGGATTAGAATTAGGACAATATTTGATACCAGATGATTTAATTGATGAAACTAAAAGTAGAGTGTTAAGTTTTTATGGTAAAAATAGCGGCATTGGTTTTATCCGCTCAAATCCTGTATTTTGCCAGCAATTAAGTGATGAAATAGAGAAGGTGTTAGCAAAATCTAATTTTAGATACAAAAGGGGAGGCGTATATGTCTGTACCGAAGGACCTCGACTTGAAACTAAGGCTGAAATTAAAAAGTTTAAATTCTTAAGAGCAGATGTGGTAGGAATGACGCTAATTCCAGAGGTGTTTTTGGCAAGAGAACTTGAGATGTGCTATGTAACCTTGTGTTATATTACTAATTATGCCGAGGGTATAAAAGAAAAATCCTACCTTCCTAATCAACTCTTTAATGGATTAATTACTAATCAGGAAATGCAAGTAGTAAATATAGCAGTAATGCAATTTCCACAAATCATTAAAGGATTTTATAAAGGATTATTAGATAATGAAAGAAATTGCAGTTGTAATCGACTTATGGAAAGGTATAAAGATAGGGTAGGGGAAGATTGGCATAATTGGATTCCAATGCAAGATTAGAAGTTGTAAAGTTCAGAAGTTTTGAAATTTATAATTTAAATACGGTTGTCCAATTTCAAAGGGGTTGGACTCTTTCATTATTCATCTGTATTTTTACCTTTACTAATTTTTTAAATGGAATAAATATGAGTAATTTAAAGACATTATTAGAAAAAGTAGATTTTATGCTTGAGGAAGAAGAAGACCCCTCACTTAAGATTAAAGAAAGCCTGAGTTTGTATTTTGGCTTTACTGAATTTCGTCCTTCACAAGAAGAGATAATTACCAATATTCTGAAAGGTAAAAATACCCTGGCTATACTACCTACCGGCTATGGCAAATCACTTTGTTATCAATTACCCGCATTACTCTTAGATGGAATTACTGTGGTTATTTCACCTTTGATTGCCTTAATGAAAGACCAGGTTGATAACCTTAAAAAATTTGGTATAAAGAATGTTGCCTATATTAACTCATCAATCACGGTTGAAGAACAACACGCTATACTTGAAAACATAAAAACCCTGAAATTGGTCTATATTTCTCCAGAGCGGTTAAGAAGCAGGGTATTTCTAAATTACTTATGCCAGACAAAAATATCACTTTTTGTAATTGATGAGGCACATTGTATGTCTCAGTGGGGACATGACTTTCGGCCTGATTATCTATATTTAAGTAAGGTTATTCAAGAAGTCAAACCGGAAGTTATTGCCGCATTTACGGCTACGGCTACCAAAGATGTCCGGGAAGATATTATAAAAAGACTGGAATTTAAAGAGCCTGTGCTCATCCAACAGAGTGTTGAACGAAAAAATCTTAAATTTGATGTCATTAAGGTCGTAGATGACGAGGATAAATTAATAAAGATAGCTATTCTTATTGAGACCATCAAGGGTAAAGGTATTATTTACACAGGCAGGATACGGGAGGCAGAATTTGTTGCCTCTTTTTTGCAAAGCTTAGGTAAAAAAGCCGCATCTTATCATGGGCAGTTAGATAATACCTCAAAAAGGCAGATTCAAGAAGATTTTATGTCAAATGACGGTCTTGAGATAATTTGTGCTACATCCGCTTTTGGATTAGGGATTGATAAAAAGGATATAAGATTTGTTATCCACTATACTCTGCCGGGTAGTATCGAAGAGTATATCCAGGAGGCCGGTCGGGCAGGACGAGATGGCAAGGAGGCATATTGCATACTTTTGTATCAGGAAAATGACCGTAAACTCCAGGAATGGTTTATTAAAAATAGTCTTCTTTCTAAGGAAGATTTATTGAAATTGCTTAAGGCAATTGAGGATTTTGATGAAATTGAGAATTTTCGGCTGATTGAAGAATCTGAACTTGAATGGGGAGCAGGGGACAATAAAACAAGGTTAAGGGTAGGAATTAGCTTTCTTGAGAAATTAGGATTTATAAAAAGATATCCGGATGTGCCGAAGAAGATTAAGTTGTTTAATGTATCCCAACAACAGATGGTAGGACAGCCATCTTGGCTGTCATTTCCAGAGGTAACAGGCTGGAAGCCTGTCCTACCAAACAATGTCCCGCCAGATAAATTTGATTTACCAAATTTAGAAAGTCTTGCCTCGTTTGAGATGGATTTATTATTGTATAGTCAAAAAAATGGTATTTTGCCTGCTGAATTATTTGAATCTATTATGGATAAACAGTTTGAAAAATTACTTGATTATAAAATACTTACTTCAGCCTGGCTTTTGGAATTAACTAATACAAGTTCAACACTTTCAGGTGTCTCTGAGGAACAATTTGGGATAAAAGCCCTTAATCTGGCTAAACATAAAAAATTAGATAAAATGGTTATATATGCTAAAACTTTGGAGTGTAGAACAAATTATTTAAAGAAATATTTTGGCGAAACTCCTGAGGATGTCAAATGCAACTCATGCGATAATTGTATAAAAATCATAGATATGGAAAAAGTGGTAGTGGATACACATTTGATAAAAAAATTTATTAAAGAATGTAGAAGCCTGGTATTAACAGGTAGGTTTGATAAAGGTATCTCTATTGCCTGTCATTCAAGGTCTATAGATGGGAAAAAGACCCTTACCTCAATGGGACAGATGCTTTATCAGTTTAAGTATTGTCAAAAAAAGGGATTAGTCTATGATATCGTCGAACAAATAAAGGATTTTTTAAATTCAAGTGATAAATTAAAGGAATTTTTAGATGTAGATTATATCATTCCTGTTCCAGAAGGAATAAATCATATAGGACATATAAGACCTATTCTCTATGTTCCTATGGCAGTTTTAAGTGAGGTTATGGCTAAAACATTTGGCATAAAAGCAGGGTTAGATATTTTAGTAAAAACAAGAGAAACATTACCACAAAAAAATATGAAAACTAATGGGCAAAAAATTAGAAATGTAACGGATGTATTTAAAGTTGAAGGTAATATACAAGGTAAAAGAATATTGCTGGTAGATGATTCGTATGATAGTGGTACGACTATGAATGAATGTAGTCAGGTGCTAAAGCAAGCAGGTGCCTCAAAGGTCTATGCCTTGGCATTGACTAAAACTACCTATGTGTAAAAGTCTTGGATTTTTTGCAAAATTTTTTTCTTGCAAAAATCTATTTTTTCATATATACTATTAAGAATAGGACTTATAAGACTTATAAGCCCTATTCTTAATAGTGAAGGAGAGACGATTATGATTAAAGTAATTGTTACCGGTGTCTGTGGCAGAATGGGCGGTATGATTGCTAAATTGGTTTGTGAGCAGGCGGATATGGAGTTAATTGGGGCTATTGAACGGCAAGGACTTTTGGCAATTGGAACCGATGCCGGGGAAAAGGTAGGTTTTGGCAAGATTGGCATACCTATTAGTGAGCGGTTAGAGGAGGTAATTGCATCAGGTGAGGTAGTCATTGAATTTACCAACCCAGAAACCACGATTAACCACCTTGAAATAGCCGCATCAAACCATAAGGCAATAGTTATTGGTACTACCGGGTTAGATGAAATTCAGATTGCTCGGATAAAAGAGCTTTCAAGGGCTATCCCAATTGTTTTTGCCCCAAATATGAGTATTGGCGTCAACCTCCTATTTAAATTAGTCGGCGAGGTAGCGAAGGTATTAGGCGATGATTACGAGGTGGAGATAATCGAGGCACACCATCACCATAAAAAGGATGCCCCATCCGGCACGGCACTAAAATTAGGTAAGGTAATTGCCGATAATTTAAATAGGGATTTTAATCAAGTCGTGGTTTATGGTCGGCAAGGACAAACAGGGGAACGCAAGAAGGATGAGATTGGCATATTTGCCGTTAGAATGGGAGATGTGGTAGGAGAGCATACGGTGATATTTGGTAGCGAAGGGGAAAGATTGGAATTAATTCACCGGGCACATAGCCGTCTTACATTTGTTCAAGGGGCAGTTAAAGCCGCAAGATTTGTTGCTACGGCATCACCTGGACTATATGATATGCAGGATGTGTTAAAAATTAAGTAATGAGGAGGTTTATTATGAATCTAAGAATTAGTGTATCTCCTGAAATTTGTGGTGGAGAATCTTGCATTAAGGGAACAAGAATACCTGTGTATATTATCTTGAGCCATTTAGCTACAGGAGAAGATGAAAGAACTATTTTAGAAAATTTCCCCAATATTACCTATGAAGATATTTTATCATGTCTTGAGTATGCTTCGTATTTAACTACTGAAAAGGCGGTTGCTGTATGAAATTGGTGATAGATGAAAATGTAAGTTATGGTTTGGTTAAGGCGTTGCGGGATACAGGAAATGAAGTAGTTTCTATCGCAGAAGCTACTAAACGAGGAATTTCAGATATATCAATTTTTACATTAGCTAAAGAATCTAATGCTGTGTTACTTACCCGTGATTACCACTTTACTAATCCAATTCGATTTGAACCAGGTGAAGTTGAATCAATTATTTATATTCGTCCAGGAAATTTAACTTCTAATGAAGAAATAGAGATAGTAATGGGCTTTTTCAAAAAATATTCGCTAATCCAATTTAAAGGGAAATTAATAACTTTATACAAAAATTCTATTAGAATTCGCTAAAAATCAGGAGGGAGAAATTGAAACCCAAAAGATACATAGTTTGGTCAACTAATAAGGATATTGACCTTAACGACCCCTATCAGAGGAAGTGGTATATTGGAGAGGTTTTATCCCATGGCAGGGCAGAGGATATTTCTGAGTTAGACTGGGAGGAAGTAAGAAGATTGCTCTCTGAACTTAATCTACCTAAGAGGATTAGAAGACTATGGGAGGATTATTTTGAACAGGCTAAAAGGTAAGGGAATTCTCACATCAATTCAAAAAAACCTATTAATAGAATTGGGTAAAATTCAAGAAATCTCTCTTTTTTATCTGACTGGAGGTACTGCACTTGCAGAGTTTTATTTTGGGCACCGTCGCTCCTACGACTTAGACTTTTTTACCGGTGAAAAGGAGATAATTATTCCAGTTACACAAATTATTGAGGATAAGTTACACCAAAAGCACTATACAGTTACTGTTATACGGAGATTTGAGACATTTGCTGAAATTGAAGCCCATAATAAAGATGGAGAAGATATGCGTCTTCATCTTGCTTATGATTCACCCTTTCGCTTTGAAGAACCGTATCTCTCAGATTTTGGGATAAAAGTAAATGATTACCCTGACCTTATTATTGATAAGTTTCTTACCTTCTTTGGCCGATGGAAACATAGAGATGCTATCGACCTCTTCTTCATTTTAAGAACAGAATCAGTAGCAAATTTAATCAAGATGGCAAAAGAAAAAGACCCTGGTTTTGACCTTTATTGGTTCTGTATGGCCCTTAAGGAAGTTGATGAATTTCCTGACGATATTGCCAAATGGCCGGTAGATATGCTTGTTGAAATAGATGTTGTGGAATTAAAAAACAAGTTTTTAGGTCTTGCTCGAGAGATTATGAATGAGATTAAAGAAGGTGGAAATGAAAGGAGAAAAGAAATTGAGTATTAATATAGCACTTGCAAACAGAATAAATATTTTACCTAAATATTTATTTGCTAAAATCGATGAGTTAAAGAAACAGGCGGCTAAAAAAGGGATAGATTTGATTGATGTCAGTATTGGCGACCCCGATATGCCTACACCACCACATATTATTGAGGCATTAAAAGAAGCCGCAGTTGACCATAGAAATCATCAATATCCATCTTATAATGGACTTTTAGAATTAAGGGTGGCTATTGCTAACTGGTATAAAGGTAGATTTGGGGTAGAATTAGATCCGGAAAAGGAGGTTTTGCCGCTGATTGGTTCGAAGGAGGGAATTGGGCATATACCGTTTACCTTTGTGAACCCGGGGGATGTCGTCCTTGTTCCCGACCCGGGCTACCCGGTGTATCAAGCCTCAACCACATTAGTTGGCGGGAATTCACACATTGTTCCTTTGAGAGAAGAAAATGATTTTTTGCCGGTGTTATCCGAAATTCCACAAAACATACTTTCTCAGGCAAAATTATTCTTCCTCAATTACCCAAATAACCCTACCTCTGCCGTTTGCAATCTGGAATTTTTTCAGGAGGTGGTAGAATTTGCCGCTAAACATAATATTATTATCTGCCATGATGCCGCCTATTCAGAGATTTATTTTGATGGAATAAAACCAGTAAGTTTCTTACAGGCAGATGGGGCAAAAGAGGTTGGGGTAGAATTCCATTCCCTTTCCAAAACATATAATATGACCGGCTGGCGCATTGGGTTTGTCGTGGGTAATGAACAGGTGATTGCCGGGCTTTTAAAGGTCAAAACCAATCTTGATTCAGGGATATTTCAGGCAGTCCAATATGCAGGAATTAAGGCATTGACCTCATCTCAGGATTGTGTTCAGGAGATGCGCCGAGTTTATCAGGCAAGACGGGATACATTGGTGAATGGCTTGAATAATATCGGCTGGGAAGTCGAAAAACCAAAGGCTACCTTTTATGTATGGGTGTCAACTCCCAATCACCTGACATCATCAGAGGTGGTAACCAAACTTATTGAAGAGGCAGGAATTGTGACTACACCAGGCGTTGGATTTGGATATTACGGTGAGGGATACATACGCCTGGCTTTGACGGTAGATGAAAAAAAACTAAAAGAGGCAATCGATAGGATTAAATCCTTGCAATTAGGGAAGGGAATAGGGAATAGAAAAGAGCATTCCACCCCCTAACCCCCGCCAGCGGGGGATATTCTATTTAACACTAGCCCCCCCATAGGTAGCCCCCCTAACCCCCGCCAGCGGGGGATAGTAGGTGTATTATCAGGTAGTGGATGTAATCGGCTACTCTAACTTCCGCCAGCGGGGGATAGTAAAGAAGGAAACAGGAAATATCCCCCGCTGGCGGGGGTTGGGGGGTGGAATGCTATTTCCTATATTAATTTTTTTGTTGCATTTTATCTGATTGTTTGATATAATAATTTTAGAGGATAAAAAATGAATACGACTGTGGAAAAAATAATAGATCAGACTTTACAGAAACGAGGCAAGCCTCTTCCACCAAGAGAGCGTGCTGTTATTGCTGAACAATTTATCTCAAGTTTGGATACAGTAGTAGACTTGGATGTTGAAGTAGCCTGGCAGGAGGAAATACAGCGGCGAGTTATGGAAGTGAACAAAGGAAATGTGGTCTGTATCCCTTGGGAAGTAGTTCGAGAGCGATTAAGGAGAAATATCGTTGCTACAACTTGAGATTCATCCTGAAGCTTATAATGAGTTAGAGCAATCCTTGTTGTGGTACGAAAGTCAAGCAACAAGCCTTTAATCTTATAATTTTTAATTTTATTTGTAGAGGTGAAAGAAATGAGTAAAAAAGAATTGGACTGGATATCTGAACATCCAAAAGAGATTAGAAAATATTCAGGTAAGTGGATTGCCGTATCAGAGGAGAAAATCCTTGCCAAAGGCGATTCCGTAAAAAGTGTAATGCAACTCGTCAAAAAAAAGCAACCTAAGGCATTACCATTAGTAACGAAAATCCCACGGAAAGATGAAGGAATGTACATACTGTGATGAAATTTTCCTATAGGTTTAGAGGAGACAATCTATATCCCATAATAGAAATAATACTTGAAAGAGGTAGAACTAAAATCAAATTAGATGCCTTGGTAGATTCCGGTGCAACAATTTCTATCTTTCAAGGGAGTATTGCTGAGTATCTAGGAATAAATCTTGAAACAGGAGAAAGACGAATTTTTCAAGGAGTTGGAGGTAAAATTATTGGTTACATTCACAAAGTTAGTCTACAAATATGTGAGATAAGATTTCCTTGTAACATTGCTTTTTCTAATGAACTGGTAACAAGTCTGAATATTCTTGGTAGAATCGACTTTTTTGAACAGTTTCAAATTACCTTCGATGAAAAAAATAAAAAGTTGAGGTTTGCAAAGGCGGATTAATTCAAAATATGGAGATAAAGTAAGGATAAACTATGGATAGAAGGAGGGAAGAAAATTAAAAATTATGAATTAAAAATTAAAAATGGGGGAAGAAATCGAGACAATAATTTTTAATTCATAATTTTTAATTTTATTTGTAAGGGGATTCTTAAAAATGGCATTAGATAAGGCTAAAATCATACAAACTATTGTGGCATATAATCGACATAAATTAATAATTACTTCATTAGCTGTAGTTATGACAATTACGATGAGTTGTTTCTGGACAGCTTTCCCTATGACGCCGTTGATTATTTTAATTTCGCTATCCTTTATAACCGGGGTTATTTGTTTAATGTTAGTCGAGTTAGAGAAAGGGTTATCCTTTCTCCTTTATTTTCCAAGGGTATTTGATTCTCTGCTTGTTTTAGGTGCTATTTATTTAACAGGTAGTATAGAAAGTTTCTTTACACCTATTTTGCTTTTTGTCATCCTTGGGGCGGGAATTGTTTTAGGATTAATACCCAGTATGATTCTTACCACCATAATTACCTTCTCTTACCTCACTATGATTCTTTTAGAGTATTTAGGGATTATTCCTCATTACCATGTCTTACCGATTATAGGTTGTGCTTATGATAGTTCATTTTATACCTTTTGTTTATCAGGGCTGAATGCCTCTTTCTTTTATGTTGCCGCCTTTATCAGTGGATATCTGGGTGATGTAGTTAAGGAAACCGCTATCACGGTAGATAAAATTAGTCAGCAAGAAAAATTTAGTCGGGAGTTTCTTAACTCTATTTTAAGCAATATGGCTGATGGTTTGATTGTCATAAATGTTGACTTTAATGTCCAGATGACTAATCAAGCCGCACAACAAATGTTAGGACACTCTGAATTTGAGTTGAAAAATCACCCGATATTTGAATTTATTCATGACGAGACCTTCCCGATTTTACTTGAAAAGACTTTTAAACAAGGACAACTTACCTCAGAGGAGATAGAATTGATTAACCCTAAAGACCATAAAAAGGAGGTTTTAACCTTAAAGATGACCTCTTTAAAAGATGCTTTTGGTAAAATAATGGGTGTCATAGTTGTCTCAAGGGATATAACTGAGGAAGAGTTGATGGAACGGGCAAGGGCTAATTTCTTGTCGTTAGTTACCCATGAATTACGAACACCACTTACATCTATCAAGGCTTATGCCGAAACATTATTAGATGGTGTGGAAGATGCTCAGGAACAAAAAGAATTTTTAGAGGTAATTAACTCAGAAAGTGACCTCTTGTGTAGAGAAATCAATGAGATACTTATGTGTACCGAGATGGATGTTAAACGGATTCCTTTAAGAAAGAGATTAGTTGATTTATCTCTATTAATAAAAGAGTTGATTGACCCGGCAAAGTCAATTAAAGAGACCTTGTTGGAAAAGATGGCTGATGAAAAGAAAATAGGGATAAGCATTAATATTCAAAAGGAGTTACCAAACTTTAGGGCAGACTATACCAAGATTAAAACCGCCATAGAACAACTTATAGAAAATGCAATTAAATTTACCAAACCAGGTGGAAAGGTTACTGTTCATGCAGAAAAAACCGATGGTAAAATTCAAATTTGTGTGACGGATACCGGCATAGGGATTCCTAAAGATAAAATACCTTCAATCTTTACCCAATTTTATCAATTAGAAGAGCCAATGACAAAAGAAACAAAAGGAATTGGTTTAGGTTTGAGTTTAGTAAAACATATCATCGAAACACATGGAGGGAATATCTGGGTAGAAAGTGAGCCAGGGAAAGGAAGTTCATTTTTCTTTACTTTACCAATATGACCTATAAGACCCATAAGACCTATTTTGAAAGGAGAAACTATGGATAAAAAAAATATTTTACTTGTTGAAGATACCACTGATATAGTTAGAATTTTAAGGTACCAGTTTGAAAAAGGCAATTATCTGTTGACGAATGTAGCTGATGCAAACAAGGCATTAGAAATATTAGCCGGGCAGAGGTTTGACCTTATTATTCTTGACATGAAGATTCCTTTATTACAGGATGGGGTAAATACATTTCATCAAATAAGGGAAGGATTTCCTGAAATTCCTGTCGTTATTTTAAGTATAGCCGCAGACGAACCGCCGGTAAGAGATTTAAATGCCGATGCCTTCATACTTAAACCATTTGAATTCAAAAAGTTACAGGAGAAGATAGAAGAATTACTAAAATAGGGTAAAATCCAAGGCTATACCACGAATTTCACGAATTGGACGAATAAGCACGAATTAACAAGGGAATAGGTAATTGTTCCCTTGTTTCTCCTTATCCCTTGTTTCTAAAATTAGTTAATTAGTATTCATTCGTAAAATTAGTGTCATCCGTGGTAAAAAATACTTGACTTTTTTGCTTATCAATGGTATCATACTACGCACTATACCTAAACGCTTCCCAGACTTCAGACTTAAAAAATATAAGGTCTGATGAGGAAGTAGGGAGGAGAATTAAAATGTCTTGGACAATTGCAGTTGGTGGTAAAGGTGGAGTTGGAAAGACAACTATTACCGGATTAATCATAAGATATTTGCTGGAAAAAGGTAAAACCCCTATTTTAGCTGTGGATGCCGATGCTAATTCTAATTTGAATGAGATATTAGGCGTGTCTATAGATAAAACCGACGGTTCGTTACGAACCATCGGTTCATTACGGGAAGAAGTCCTTAATGAAATAAAGAATCTGCCTCTGGGTGTATTTAAAGAAAATTACTTAGAGTATAAAATCCAGGAGGCATTAGTTGAACAAAAAGGTTATGACTTGTTAGTGATGGGCAGAACTGAAGGACCAAAATGCTATTGTTATGCCAATACTATCCTTCGCAAATACATGGATGTTATTGCCTCAAATTATAATTACATCGTTATGGACAACGCCGCAGGTCTGGAACATTTATCAAGAGGGACTACCAGGGATGTAGATGTCCTCTTTATCGTTTCCGACCCAACAATTCGAGGTATCCGCACCGCAGGTAGAATTAAACAACTCATCCAGGAATTAAAATTAAGCATTGAAAAGGTATTTTTAATCGTTAATCGGGTAAAAAATGGTTTGGATGAGGGGATACGGGGCGAGATTAAAAATCAGCATCTTGAACTTGCCGGAACTATACCTGAGGACAGTCAGGTTTTCGACGAGGATGTGCGATGTAGCCCGATATTTGCGTTACCAAAGGAAAATAAGGCATTTACGGCTATAAGCGAAATATTGGATAGGCAAATTCAAACTGTGTAAATCAACTATTGGAGGAGATTAATATGCCTGCTATACCAATGAGAGGAATAATTGAGAAAATAGCCACAGAATTACTGATAGATAAAAAAAATCTTATCAAGGAAAGTTTAAAAACATATTTAAATTCTGAGTTAAGAAAGATAGAATCTGAGATGTTTAAATTAGGAGGAAGGTATAATGTTACTTCTGCTAAAGAAATAGATAAACGATACAAAAATGGGACTTTGGAAGAAGAAGATACCTGGGAAGATTTCTTTAAATTAGACCATTTGGAATTTAAAAAGAAGCAAATACTTAAAGCATTAGAGGAAATAAGATGAGTAGAGCAGAGTTAATTATATTAGGAGGAAGAAAAGAATGAGCAAGAAAAGAAAAGAAATAAGTTCTGAAAATAGTAAAGAGGGAGAGAGAGTGATTATAGTTCCAAGAAGGCGTAGTACACTTGGAAGGGCACGCATCAGAAAAGCAGTAATGGCTGTAATCGCTGAAAGGAACAAACGATAGTGAGAAAAATGAGGTTATGAAACAAATAGAGTATGAGAAAAATGTATTTATAAACTGCCCCTTTGACAAAGATTACAGACCAATTTTTAATGCAATAGTTTTTACGGTACATGATATTGGTTTTGTGGCAAAGAGCGCTTTAGAAATCAGTGATTCTGCCCAGAACCGCCTTGCAAAAATCATGAAGATAATCTCTGAGTGCAAATATGGAATTCATGATATATCAATGACCGACCTTGACCCTGTAAATTTACTCCCTCGATTCAATATGCCGCTGGAATTAGGGATTTATCTTGGATGTCAGAGATTTGGTGGACGAATACAACAGCGTAAAGCCTGTATGATTATGGATAGAGAACCTTACCGGTATCAGAAATTTATCTCTGATATAGCCGGACAGGATATACACTTTCATAACAATGACCCTAAAAATGTAGTATCTTGTGTAAGAGATTGGATTAGAAGTGCCTCAGGACGAACAAAGATACCCGGTGGGGCAAAAATATGGGAACGATATAAACTATTTACTTATGAACTTCCTAAGATAGCAAATAAGTTAAACATAGAGGTAGATGAAGTTACATTTGCAGATTTTATATATGCCATTACTGAGTGGTTAAAAGGTAATCCATTGTAATTTTGCAAGGGAGAAAAATCAGTATGAGTTTTATAGAGAAACTAAAGGAGGAATAAATCTATGTCAGCTAAAATAATCGACGGCAATGCCATTGCCGAACAAATTCGGCAAGAAATAGCTAAAGAGGTAGAGGAACTAAAATCAAAGGGAATCACCCCGGGATTAGCGACTGTTCTGGTGGGGGAAGACCCGGCCTCACAGGTTTATGTGCGTAACAAAGGTAAGGCGTGTGAGAAGGCAGGAATTTACTCTGACCAACATACTTTACCTGCAAATATCCCGGAGGATGAACTACTGAAATTGATTGCGACACTCAATAATGACCCAAAGATAAATGGTATCTTAGTCCAATTACCACTTCCTAAACATATTGACGAAATTAAGGTATTAAATGCCATCTCTCCGGATAAGGATGTGGATGGATTCCACCCATTAAGTGTTGGGAAATTCTTTACGGTAAAGGATTTTGATGAGATGAAGGAACAGGGATTATTTTTACCCTGCACCCCGCATGGCGTGATAGAGCTATTAGTTAGAAGCGGGGTTAATTTAAGTGGTGCGGAGGCAGTCGTAGTCGGCAGAAGTAATATTGTAGGCAAACCTGTGGCGATGCTACTTCTGGCTAACAATGCCACAGTAACAATATGTCATTCACGGACTAAGGATTTAGCAGAGGTTTGTCGAAGAGCGGATGTCCTGATAGCGGCAATCGGCAAGCCACAATTTATTAAAGCAAATATGGTAAAAGAAGGCGTGGTTGTCATTGATGTCGGTGTAAATCGGATTCAAGACCTCAATACGGAGAAGGGGTTTAGATTAGTTGGAGATGTTGACTTTGAGCAGGTAAAGGAAAAAGCCGCTATGATTACACCTGTGCCGGGTGGCGTAGGACCGATGACAATTACTATGCTTTTAGTCAATACAATTAAGGCGGCGAAAAATCAAGGAAATAATTAGTAAATGGTAATTGGTAACTATTTAACCAATTACTATTTAACCAATTACCAGTTTTACAAAAGGAGTAAGAAAAAATAATGGCAGATACATCTGGTGGAGTTATCAATGGTATGATTAAAAGAGCGATGGAAGAGGTCATGCGTAAGGAATCAGAAAAAGAACCTCAAAAAGAGGTTCAAAAAGAAGTTCAAGAACCGGAGGTTTTAGTAAAAGAAGAACCCGAAATTAAAGCAGAAGAGAAAGTAGAAGAAAAAGCAGAAGAAAAAATTGAAGAGGTTGAAGAGATTGAAAATGTGGAAGAACTTTATGAAAAAGATATTAAAATTATTAAAGATGGAATGATTATTGATGGTTATGTAGTCCAGCTCGACAACGAAGGGGTTTTAGTTTCAGTCGGGGCTAAAACAGAGGGATTTATTCCCATAGAGGAATTATCTATCAAACGATTTTCTACACCTGCCGAGGTAATTTCGGTTGGAGATAAAATTAAGGTTTATGTGCTTACTACAGAGGATGAAGAAGGAAATTTAATTCTCTCTAAAAAGTGGGTTGAATTTGAAGATATCTGGAATAAAATATTGACTGCCTTTAACCAAAAAGAGCTCATAACAGCTAAAGTAATAAAACGGGTAAGAGGAGGATTAATTGTTGACCTTGAAGGGATTAACGGTTTTATTCCCGCCTCTGAAATTGGTTTTTTCAAAGAAAGAGGATTAGATGAATTTTTACGCAAAAATCTGGAATTAAAGATAATAGAGTGTAACCGAAATGAGGGAAAAATTATCCTATCCCATAAATCTGTCATAGAAGAAGAACAGAAAAAGAAGAAACAAGCACTATTGGAATTTCTACATCCAGGTAAGATATGCAAAGGAAAGGTAGTTAGAATTACAAATTTTGGGGTATTTGTTGACCTGGGTGGAATAGATGGGTTAATTCATGTCTCAGAATTGGCGTATCGCAGGATAAAACATCCTGGTGAAATAGTGAAGAATATAGGTGATGAAATTGAGGTTATGGTTTTAGTAGTTGACAAGGAAAAAGGAAAGGTCTCGTTGAGTTTAAAACAAATCCAGGTTGACCCATGGCAAGAGGTCTCTAAAAAATTTGAAATTGGTTCAATCGTAACCGGAACTGTTTCTAAGATAGCAAACTCCTACATCTTTGTTCAGATTAGTGAAGGAATAGAAGGGTTTGTCCCATTATCTGAATTATCTATCAAAAAGGTTACCTCAGCTTCAGAGGTAGTGAAAGTTGGAGAGCAGGTTAAGGTAAAGATATTGGATATTAACCCGTTAGAGCGAAGGATGTCTTTAAGTTTAAAACGGGTGTATCAAGAAGAGGAAAAACAAAAAACCCAAACCTATCTCATCACTCAAAAAAATGGAATTGGAGCAACACTTGGAGATGTGTTTAAAGAAAAATTTGGGGATAAATTAGAATTAATGGGAAAGTAAGTCGTAGATAATAGGTCCTATAGGTCAAATAAGACTTATAATTTCCTAAGAAAGGAGTAAATAAAATGGAAATTTTAAAGGAAAATTATTCAGGTAAAATTCGGGAGGAGATTATAGGCATTGCTCCCAATGAAATTAAAGCAGGCGGTGAAGAGGCATTTGCATTTCATCTATTTGAAGGCAATATGCCCAATCCACCCAGAATAGCATTAGAGGTGTATGATGAGCGACCGGATGATTGGACTCAAGCCTGTCTGAAACCATGGGAGGATGTTGTTGATGACCCTATAAAATGGGCAAAAAAAGCAATTGATGTTTATAAAGCGGAAATGATTTGTTTGCAATTGGTTAGCACTGATCCAAACGGCTCGAATAAAAACCCGGAAGAAGCCGCAGAATTGGTTAAAAAAATTACCGGGGAAGTAACTGTGCCTGTCATTGTTTATGGTAGTAATGATGTGGAAAAGGATATTGCGGTATTAAAAAAGGTGGCTGAGGTATGCGAAGGTAAAAATCTATACTTAGGCGCGGTCAAAGAAGGTAATTATAAAACTATTGGTGCGGCGGCTATGGGTTATAAACAAGGAGTAATGGCTTTAAGCCCTAATGATGTCAATTTAGCTAAACAACTAAATATCCTGTTGGAAAATCTCGGTGTGCCGCTGGATAAAATAATGATGGACCCTACTACCGGTGGATTAGGCTATGGGATTGAATATACCTACACGATTATTGAGCGACTTAAATTAGCCGCCTTGACTCAAAATGATAATAAGGTGCAAATGCCGATTATTAATAATTTAGCCATTGAGGTCTGGAAATTAAAAGAGGTTAAAACAGACGACCCGAATATGGGTGATGCCACAACAAGGGGTATTTTATGGGAGGCAATAACTGCCTTTGCCCTGGCTATTGCCGGCTCGGATGTTTTAGTTATGCGACACCCGGAGGCGGCTAAGTTAGTCCAGAAGATGATTTTGGAGTTGAGAGGATAAAAATACATAAATGATATTGATAAAGCGTAACAGTTCAGGTACCTAAAATTATAACTTTATAAATTCGAAATCCGAATATCGAAATTCGAAATAAATCCAAATGACCAAAATTCAAATGACAAAAACGAGAAATTTTGAACATTTGGACATTATAATTTTGAATTTGTTTCGGATTTCGATATTCGGATTTCGGATTTTGCTCTCTTTTGTGCCTTAGTAGCTGAACTGTTACGGAAAAAGGGGAAATGGGGAAATGGGGAAAAATGGAAAAGAAGTATCTTTATCTGGTTATCGAAAAGAGAGCGAAGGAAAGAAAAGAGGCTGAAGTCATCAGACAAAAACTTCTTGATGAAGTGGCAAGGTTACTTTTAGATTTTTCGGGAATAGTTCCTTTTCAAGAGGCGTATATTTTTGGTTCTCTCATTAAACCGGAAACCTTTTTTGTAGATTCAGATATAGACATAGCCTTTTATGGGTTGAGGGACAAAGATTTTATCAAGGCTATTTCATTTTTATCCAGACATCTCAATAGGGATGTAGATGTAGTTCAACTTGAGGGTTATAGATTGGAAGAAAGGATAAAAAAAGAAGGGATGAAATGGACAAAATAGAATTTAATCTGCTTAAGGCAGAACTCGAGGCACAACTTAAGGAGATAGACAAGATATATGAGGAGATAAAGGATAGAAAAAAGGGAGCAAAAAGAAATAAGGCAAAACTTGAGAGTCTTGGCTACAAATTGCATAATCTTTATTGTGCCTTTGAAGACCTTTTCAAGATAGTAGCCAGATGTTTCGAAAATAATATAATGGATATTTCTAAGTATCATAAAGAAATGCTGAAAAAGATGTCTCTTTCGATAGATGGGGTCAGACCAGCACTCATTTCAGACCAAAGCTATAGAGAATTAGATGAATTAAGGGCTTTTAGACATTTTTTCAGACATGCCTATTCTTATGAACTTAAATATGAGAAGATAATAATCCCAATATCTTGTGCTTATAGGCTGAAAGAAATTTACAGACAAGATATTTGCCGGTTCTTAGATATAATCAACAAGGAATTAGGATTAGAATTCCAGGGCTAACTTGCAACTATTTTAATTATGCGACACCCGGAGGCGGCTAAGTTAGTCCAGAAGATGATTTTGGAGTTGAGAGGATAAAGAATGAAAGTTCAGCCCCATCGGGGCAACCTGTTAATAGAATTAAAAGCAAAAGAACATAGCCCCGTAGGGGCGACCTGTTCTTGGAATGTATTCGCCATATATAAACAGGTCGCTCCTCTGGAGCTAAAAATATAGCGTAATGCTTTTGCTATGAACAGTTCGCCCTTACAGGGCTAAGGAGATGCCATATTTTCCATGCTTTTTCATTTTTCTTGATTATACCCTCCTGAACTGTTACAACAATGGAGAATATCATTAGATGCTCTGGGTTAAACAAGAATGAATTTTACAATGTGAAGAAAATTAAAATTGAAAAAATAAAAGAAAAAGGAGGATTGAAAAATGAATGAAGAATTAACTATTTGTAAAGCAACGAGTAAAATGTTATCTAAGGCACAAGAGGAAGGAATATCGACTGCATTTGATCGGGCAAAGGCGATGAAACCTTGCCCATTTGGTTCTGCGGGGAGTTGCTGTAAAAACTGTGCTATGGGTCCCTGCCGCATATCCACTAAAGGTGATACCGAAAGCAAAGGTGTTTGCGGGGCAACGGTGGAGACTATTGCCGCCAGAAATTTTGCCCGCATGATTGCCGCCGGCACTGCCGCTCATTCCGACCATGGCCGGGATGTTTCCGCAACCTTCATTGCTGCGGCTAAAGGAGAAATTCCAGGCTATCAGATAAAGGATGAGGAAAAATTGCAGGCGATAGCTCAGATTTATGGCATTGAGACTAAAGGAAAATCTAAAGAAATAATTGCCCGGGAGGTAGGAGAAAAGGCATTGAGTGAGTTTGGTCAACAGGAAGGGGAATTAGGATTTATCAAACGGGCACCTGAAAAAAGACAAAAACTATGGCGTGAATTGGGATTAGTCCCAAGGGGTGTGGACCGGGAGGTAGTCGAGTTAATGCACCGAACTACAATCGGTGTTGACCAGGACTATAAGGATATTTTAATGGCAGGTAGTAGAACATCATTAGCCGATGGTTGGGGTGGCTCAATGATTGCTACGGAATTACAGGATATTATGTTTGGCACACCCATTCCACTCCGAGCTAAGGTAAATCTGGGAGTGCTAAAAGAAGACCAGGTGAATATCATCGTTCATGGACATGAACCGTTACTTTCTGAAATGATAGTTGCCGTAGCACAAAATAAAGAAATGATTGAATATGCTAAGCAAAAAGGTGCAAACGGAATTAATATCGCCGGGATATGTTGTACGGCAAATGAGATTTTAATGCGACATGGAATTCCTATTGCCGGTAATTTTCTGCAACAGGAATTAGCTATAGTCACAGGCGCTGTTGATGCCATGGTAGTAGATGTTCAATGTGTTATGCAAAGCCTGACTTCAGTTGCCGCCTGTTATCATACAAAGGTTATTACTACCTCCAAAAAGGCAAGAATACCGGGTGCAATTCATCTGGAGTTTTCAGAGCATGACCCGATAAACACTGCCTCTAAAATCATAAAAGAGGCAATTGAAAATTACCCGAATCGGATGAAGACGAAGATTAATATTCCGAATGAGGAACTCGACCTGGTGGCAGGCTTTTCCCATGAAACGATTAGTTATATGCTTGGCGGGTCTTTCCGCAAGTCGTATCGTCCTTTGAATGACGCTATCATTGATGGCCGGATTCGCGGTGTAGTTGGTGTGGTAGGTTGCAATAACCCCAGAGTTACCCATGACCAGGTTCATACTACTTTAGTCAAGGAATTGATTGCCAATGATATTTTGGTTGTTCAGACAGGTTGTGCGGCTATTGCCTGTGCCAAAGCAGGATTATTGGTGCCGGAGGCAAAGGATTTAGCCGGACCAGGACTACGAGAAATATGTGAGACAGTAGGTATTCCACCTGTGCTTCATTGTGGTTCCTGTGTAGATAACTCAAGGTTGCTCATTGCGGTGACAGAAATGGTCAAAGAAGGCGGTCTGGGGAATGACATAAGTGATTTGCCGATAGCCGGCTGTGCCCCTGAGTGGATGAGTGAAAAAGCAATTGCTATTGGTCAATATTTTGTTGCCTCAGGTGCATTGGTTGTTTTTGGCGTAACATTCCCTGTTACCGGTTCAGAGAAATTCTCCCACTTGCTTTATGAGGAATTCAAAGGAATTACCGGCGGCAGTTGGGCTTTTGAGCCTGACCCGCATAAGCAGGCAGAGATTATCATTAAGCATATCGACCATAAACGGGAATTACTTGGAATAGCAAAAAGACCGGCAAGAGTCCTTTATGACATGGCTATGCGCAGGGAATTGAAATTTTAAGTAACTGTTCAAAATCAGGAGGTGGAATAAATGGCATTACAACTTGTTGAAAGCAGACCTGCAACAGAAGAGGAGAAGAGGAGGACTCAAGAGGCTGATGTTGATGACAAGTGGTTCTCAGAATACTCAGCAGAAATTTGGGAGAAATATAAGGGTAAATATATTGCCGTAGTTGAACAAACATTATTTGTTGGTGATACATGGGAGGAGGTTATCAGTAAGGCAAAAGAGAGATGTCCTGAAAGAGAACCATTAGTGAGACACATCCCATACAAAAGGAGGATTTGGGTACTATGATCTTTCAGGGTATATACAAAAATGTAGCCGGTATCTTCCGACCTTATATTAGGATTGCTGTACTATCACCAACAGATAAGTGGACAATGGTTGATTTCTTAGCTGATACAGGGGCAGATGAGACATTTCTTGATTTTAATTTTATCAAAAAGTTTAATATTGATACCAAGGGAATAGATGTAAAGGATGATGTTGGAGGTGTTGGTGGAACAGGTGTGCCTTATTTCCAAATAGATTCTGGTTTGAAATTGATTTCTTCTGAGTGGACAAAGGTATTTAAAGGCAAAATTAATATCTTCCTCGACCCCTATTCAAGTGAGGTCCCTCTTCTTGGTCGGGATGTACTGGATAATTTCGTTGTTATCTTTGATAGAAAAGAAAATTCTATTTTACTGCTTGATGAAGAAGAGAAATATAAAATAGGACAGAGTTAGAGGAGAATTAAGAATCTTTCTCCATTTCTCCTTATAAAATAAAAAAAGAAAATTTAGGAGGTGTTGTATGTCAAAGATCATTGCATCCGCAGCTATTAGAGGTGCACATAAGTTAGTCACAAAGGCTGAAAATGAGTGGAAAGAGGCAAGGGACAAATTTGGGGCTGAGAAACCGGTTGAATTCCCCAATACGGGCTATTTTTTGCCCATTATTTATGGCATGACCGGTATTCCGGTAAAAACATTAGGAGATATAGAAAAGGTTATTGAGCGGTCAAAGCGGCTTTTACCACCGCATCCTACGGATAAGGTTTGGTTGCCTTATTTAGGTTGGACTTTAGACGCAGGGATGGCTACCCTTTTTGCTGAGGAAATTATTGAGGCGTTAAAATATTTGGAACAACCGCCTTATCTCATTGCCTCCTCCCCGGATGAGGAACATTTGTGGCTCGGAGCCGCAGATGATAAAATTATGCGGGAACGCGGGATTGAATTTGTGGATGGGACCGCACCTGGATTTGCGGCATGTATTGGTGGTTCACCTGACCCTGAAGAAACTGTAAGGATTGCCCGTGAACTGCAAGAAAAATGCCTCTATGTGTTTATGTTTCATGAATGTAATAAAGGGATACGCATGGCTGAGCAATTAAAGGAGAAGAATGTCCAGATGGGGTGGGAGACAAGGCTTGTTCCGTTCAGCCCTGATATTTCAGGAGCGGTTTTTGCCTTAGGCTTTGCGACAAGGGCGGCGATGTCCTTTGGTGGTGTTAATCCCGGTGATTATAAAAGAATCCTTATGTATAATCGCCATCGTGTCTTTGCCTTTGTCTTAGCTATGAGTGAGTTGGTTTCTGATGAGCAGTATGCTACAGCGGCTGGGGCGATAAATTATGGCTTTCCGACTATCACTACTGCCGACATTCCAACAATATATCCAAGAGGGATATGTCTTTATGAACATGTTGTCCCCAATGTCTCTTTTTCAGAGATAGTTGCAAAGGGAATAGAAGTCAGGGGATTAAAAGTAGTTCAGGCTAAAATAGACATACCTGTAGCTTATGGACCTGCATTTGAGGGTGAACGAATCAGAAAGGAAGACCTTTATACTGAGATTTGTGGCTCTCGAACAGGCAAGACTTCTTTTGAGTTCACTACCATTTTGCCAACTGAAGAAATAACCGATGGCAGAGTGGATATAATTGGTCCTGACCTGGATGATATTAAACCTGGCGACACTATACCGATGGGTATTGTGGTCGAGGTAGGAGGGGCAAGATTCCAAAAGGATTTTGAGCCTATTTTAGAACGCCAGATTCATAAGTTTATTAATGGTGCTCAAGGTATCTGGCATGCTGGTCAACGAAATATTAATTGGCTCAGAATAAGTAGGCAAGCCTATGAAAAGGGCTTTCGATTAAACCATATCGGCAAGATAATTTATGCCAAATATCAGGAGGTCTATTCAAGTATCCTGGATAGAGTTCAGGTAAAGATATACACTGAGGAAGAAAAGGTAAAGGAACTTTTAGAGATGGCTAAAGCGTCTTACAAGGAGCGAGATGAGCGAATTGCGGGTTTGAGTGATGAGAGGGTAGATACCTATTATTCTTGTGCCTTATGCCAATCCTTTGCCCCTGACCATGTTTGTATTATCACCCCGGAACGCACCGGGTTATGTGGTGCCTATAATTGGCTTGACGGCAAAGCCGCTTACGAAATAGACCCTTACGGAGTCAATCTGCCGGTTAAAAAAGGAACTACCATTGATGAGCAAAAAGGACAGTGGCAGGGAATAAATGAGTTTATTTCTAAAGCCTCGCATGGTAAATTAGAGCGATTCAATGCCTATTCTATGATGGAAGACCCAATGACCTCCTGCGGCTGTTTTGAATGTATCTCCTGTATCCTGCCAATGACTAATGGAATTATGACTGTGGACAGGGATTGTGTGATGATGACGCCCTGCGGGATGAAATTCTCGACCTTAGCCGGCTCTGTTGGTGGTGGTTTGCAATCACCAGGGTTTATTGGACATTCCAAGCTATACATCGGCAGTAAAAAATTTATCTCTGCTGATGGTGGTATCTTGCGACTTACCTGGATGCCAAAGGCATTGAAAGAACAATTAAGAGAGGTGCTCAATCGAAGAGGAAAAGAATCAGGGGTAGAAAATTTCGCGGATATGATTGCCGATGAAACGGTGGCGATTACTGAGGAAGAAACAGTCGCCTTTATAGAAAAGTCTGGTCATCCGGCATTGTCTATGCCGTCAATGATGTAGATGGAGAAGAAAAATGAATACAAAGATTAGAAAACTTAAAGAAAAAAGTGGATTCACCACACACCAAATCTCTCAAAAAGGTGATGAAGTATATCAACGAGTTAGAGGAAAATTAGAAGAAAAACATAAAGGAGAGTTTGTCCTCATTGAACCTGAGACTGGAGATTATTTTATAGGTAAAGATCAACTTGAAATTGTATTTCAAGCGAAAAAAAAATATCCGGAGAAGGTTTTTAGAATGATTCGAATAGGATACCCGGCATCGCATAAACTAAGAGGGGAAAGAGGTGATAAAAGGCTATATTAGTGAAGATTTAGAACCAATTATTGAAATAGAATTGATAGATGAGAATCACAATCTGTCCAAAATTAATGCTGTCGTGGATACGGGATTTACAGGATATTTATGTCTATCAGAAAATCTGGTAGAAAAAATGAGATTAGAGTATTTATTTACTGATAATTATGAATTAGCAAATGGAAAGATTGTAGAAGAAGATGTATTCGCAGGAAATGTTATCTTTGACAATAAAAAAGAGGATGTATCAGTTATTCTATCCAAATCAGAAGATAATTTGATAGGAGCTTGCCTGTTAAAAAATAAAAAAGTTACTATTAACTATGTAACTAAAGAAATTGAAATTGAAATAGAGAATAGTCCATTGGAAGAATTTGAGTCTTTGGCTGATGAAGGAAGAAAGTTTGCTTATTCTAAGGGATTAAAACCTAAAGATGTTCCAAGTCTGATAAATAGAGTAAGGCGGCAACATAGGATTTCCTGCATCACATAAACTAAAAAGGAACAAAAAAGTGCAAATTAAGAGGAAAGATACGCGATTTAAAATAGGGTTAGCGTTGGTAGAGATTATAAATCGTTTAACTACTGAAGAGAAAGAAGTTTTTGTTCACGCAGTCAATTGGGATGAACTTGTGCAATTAAGAGAAAAAGTAAGTGAAGAAAGAGGCTCGCCTCGTAGAAGATATGGCGACCCTAAATTATATATTGGCACTACTTACAATGGCTTGAGTTGTGAGTTGCCGGAAGATAAGATGCTTGAATGCCTTAAGGTTCTACCTGAATTCTTTTTAGCTGAAGATATAGAGATTTCTGTTTGGAATGATGATGAGAGGATTGAAACCTCGTGTACTTCAGATAAATTTACGAATTTGTTGAAGAAATATGAGCAGTTTTTAATACAAGGCTGTATAATGATTGAATTTGACGGATTTAATCTTATTTCAGGAGGAGGAGGGTGTATCTCTATTTCCATAGAAACGAACTCGGATGAATTAATAAAAAACCTGGCAGAAAAACTTTTATCTATCTGTGGGTTCAAACACAAATTTCACAGGGATAAATTTTCAGCTATTGTTTGGAATGATGAACTTGAGGTAGAGGAATGAAAAAAGAAATCAAAAAGACTATCAGCCTCTTTGAAATTCTGATTAAACATAGTCAGAAAGAATATGAACCTTCTCCTCAACATATTCTAAAGAGAATGGTAGTTCCTCTGTGTAAGCAGTTTTCGATAATTATAAACGAAGGTACAAAGAATGATACATGGGAAATAATTGAAGGATTTTCTCAAGAGTGTAAAAAGATAAGTATGTGGGAAAGATAGCCATGCGGCATACACATTCTCCATTTCCCCTTACTTACATCAAAATAGGGTTTCGCAAAATTAAAGATTTGGGATTGCGAATTTTGGATTGAAATTTTCTCTAAATCCAAAATCAAAAATCCAAAATCAAAAATCCAAAGATAAGGAGTTGAAAAAAAATGGCACTATCAGGATTAGAGATTTTTAAGAAATTGCCGAAAACAAATTGTAAGGAGTGTAATTTTCCGACTTGTCTGGCTTTTGCCATGCAAGTAGCCGCCGGCAAGGTAGAAATTGGTCAATGCCCGCATGTATCTGAGGAAATAAAGGCAGAATTAAGTGAATCTGCGGCTCCTCCTATTCGCGGCATAACTATTGGTGCAGGAGATGGGGCATTGAAAATAGGGGAGGAAACCGTGATGTTTCGCCATGATAAGCGGTTTGAACATCAACCAGGGTTTGCACTCCTGATTACTGACCAAATGAGTGAAGAGGAAGTAAATAAAAAAATTGCTCAGTTTAATTCAACCAAATTTGAGCGAGTAGGAATCACGATGAAGGCAGAACTTATCGCCATTAAAAGTGTTAGTGGAGATTTGACTAAGTTTGAGTCGCTGATTAATAAGGTGAAGGGTCAGACTCAAGGCTTATTGGTGCTAATGAGTGATTCGGTAGAGGTGCTTAAAGTGGCTGTTGCCGGTTGTAAGGAGTGTAAACCTTTACTTTATGCGGCTACCAAAGATAATGTGGAACAAATGGCACAAATAGCCAAAGAAAACGCCTGTCCTTTAGCCGTAAAGGCAAATAACCTGGATGAATTAGCTGAACTAACCGTTAAATTAACCGGTGCGGGGGTTAAAGACCTGGTGATTGATTCAGGTGCGAGAACTATAAAGAAATGTCTGGAAGACCACATTATGCTCCGTCGGCTGGCATTGAAAAAAGCCTTTAGACCATTAGGATTTCCTACAATTACCTTTCCTTGTGAGATGACCAAAGATACAATGGAAGAAGCCTTAATTGCGAGTATGTTCGTGGCAAAATATGCCGGGATAATAGTTTTGTCAGACTTAGACCCGGCAAGACTTTACCCATTATTTACCTTACGAATGAATATCTATACCGACCCACAAAGACCGATGATGATGGAGGAAAAAATTTACGAGATTAATTCTCCTACCCAGGATTCACCTGTGTTGATTACGACCAACTTCTCATTAACCTACTTTATTGTTTCAGGCGAGATAGAGGCAAGTAAAACACCAACCTGGCTTTGTGTGATGAATACTGAAGGGCTATCCGTGCTTACAGCCTGGTCTGCGGGTAAATTTGTGGCAGATGCTATTGCCCCGTTTATTAAAAAATGCGGTATCGCCGAAAAGGTCAACCACCGTAACCTTGTTATTCCAGGCTATGTTGCCCAAATATCAGGTGAATTGGAGGAAGAATTAGGCGGGGATTGGAAGGTAACAGTTGGGGTGCGTGAGGCAAGTGATTTGCCGGTGTTTTTACAAAGGTTTAAAAAAGGGTAGTGTTCAGCCGTTGCTCTTTGGGAGATAATCTATCTATGCGATTGAAAGAAAATGAGAAACAAGTCATCATTCAGGCTGTCAAATCTATAGACCCGCAAGCCCATCTTTATCTCTTTGGGTCACGAGTCGATGACAGCCGTAAGGGAGGCGATATAGATATTTTGATTTTCTCCGATAAAATGAATTATGATAACAAACTCAATATCAAGAAAGATATTTTTACCGTCATTGAGGAACAAAAAATCGACCTTTTTGTGAGCAAGGATAGAGACGAGCCGTTTGTCCAAATGGTATTGGAACAAGGAATTCAACTGGCATGAAAAATATGAAGGATAATCTCAAACAGGAATTATGCGATTTGGAAAAAGCCAGGGATGTCCTGCACTATTCATATAAGAAATGCCATGCTATAGAATTGATAGATGGACTTTCTTATGAGGAACAGGAAAGTTTTGAAGCTTTGACCGGCAGATTTGCCAGGCTCAGCGACCTCATCATTCAAAGAATCTTCAGATTGTTGGATATTTTAGACCTTGAAGATGAGGGAACTATCCGGGATAGAATAAATAGAGCCGAAAAAAAAGGGGTTGTCCATAGTGCTGATGACTTCATTGAAATTCGCATATTGCGTAATGAGATAGCACACGAATATAAAGCAGAGACTATTTACACAATATTTGAGAAGGTATTGGGATACACACCAAAACTTTTGGAATCCGTAGAGACGATAGCAGATTATGCGCAAAGGTATTTTAAAGAGGGGGGAAGCAAGCCAGGGTAGAAATGATTCAGGGATTGTTATTTGTATTCATAAAATCTTGAAATTTACCCACATCTTAAGGAAAGCCTTAAAAGAAGAAGAAGTGCCAAGGGGGAATTAGAATTACACCTTGAATGTAGAATTTAGTCCAATTAATTCTACATTCAAGGTGCAATTCTAATTCTTTGCTAAACAAACCGATGAAGAAAATGGGGTTTAGTGTATGAGTAATTTAATAGCGAAAGAGTATAAATCATTTGAAGCAATAAAACATCTTTCAGAAGATGGCAATGAATTTTGGTATGCCCGTGAGCTTGCAATGGTACTTGAATATGCACAATGGCGAAATTTTGCTAAGGTATTAGATCGGGCAAAGCTTTCTTGTAAGAATAGTGGGTATGCAATTGTTGACCATTTTGCTGACCTCAGCAAAATCGTAGAAGCGGGTGTTACCTCAAAACCTGTTATCGATTTTATGCTCACTCGTTATGCCTGTTATTTGATTGTTCAAAATGGAGACCCCAGGAAAGAGGTTATTGCCTTAGGGCAAACTTATTTTGCCATTCAAACCAGACGACAGGAAGTAGCTGACTACTTTAATCAACTGGATGAAGATAACAAGCGTTTGGTAATAAGGGGCGATATTAAGCAATGGAACCAGATGCTTGCCGAAGCCGCTCACAATGCAGGTGTTATGAGCGATGAAGAATATGCCGCTTTTCAGAACGCAGGTTATATGGGGCTGTATGGCGGAATGAAAGTCGAGGATATTCATAAAAAGAAGGGGCTAAAGAAAAACGACCGGATTCTTGACTTTATGAGTAGTATAGAATTGATTGCAAATTTGTTTAGAATATCTCAGACTGAAGAGAAATTAAAAAAAGATAAAACAGCAACTGCTGATGCCGCTAATGAAATCCATTTTATCGTTGGAAGAGAGGTGCGAGGAACGATTGAACGAGTGGGTGGCACAATGCCGGAAGATTTGCTCACACCAAGCAAAAGCATCAGTGATGTTGAACGAAATCAATTAAAAAAACTTAGAAATTCCCCAAAAAAATTAATGCTGGATGAATGATGAAAGGGTATAATGAGTGAAATTAAAAAAGACCTACTCACCGAAACGAAAGTGAAGGAGAGATATAAGGTAGGGGGTAGGGGCACATCTTGAATGTAGCATTTAGTCCAATTAATTCTACCTTCAAGGTGCGACCCTGATTCTTCCCTCCCCAATTCTCATTACACGACTTATCTATCTTTTAGGACGCCAGATGCTTCGGTGTCAAGGTAAAGGTAGTAAAAGGGGATAATTAGTTTGTAACTCCTTTAATAACAAGGAGTTTTATAAACCGTCCCCTTTCTTTCCCTTAAAAAGGAGAAGCTGAGTTGCCCAAGACACCGACACTCAAATTGACTTGGCTTACAGTCAACCGTGGATGCAATTTCCGTTGCAGTTGGTGCTATGCCAGTGCAAGTGAATACAAGGTTGAGGATGAAATGCCTCTTTCATCAGCCCTTGAATATCTTCGAATTGTCAACCAGGCTGGCGTGAACAAGGTTTTCCTTATTGGCGGAGAACCTACACTTTGGTCTCCATTATTTGAGTTCAACGACATAGCAAACTCAATGGGAATGAAGTCAGTGATTGTCACTAATGCCTTAAGGTTTTCCGATGATCAGTTCTGGGAAAACTATCTGAAGCATTCGAACTCTCATATTGGGGCCTCCTTTAAGGCATTCAGCCAAGAGAGTCTGATTACAAACGCAAAAGTGAAAACTTTTGAGAATGTAACCAAAGGGCTACGAAGGGTGTTCAAACACCAACCAAACAGTATCGCGAGTTTTGTGTACTCTCGTCCTTATGTCTCCCACTTTCTTGATATGGTCAAGTACGCGGTTGATTGTGGGGCATTTGGAGTATCGGTGAACTTTTGTTCTCCTGCAGTATACAAAGACCATGTCGACTCTAGTTTTATGGTCGACATAGATGATTTGGTAAAGGAACTTCTTGCTTCCTACGAAAAGGCAAACGAAATCACTCAAGGTCGTTTAGTCTTCGTCATGAAGCACCCCCTTTGCATCTGGCCTAAATCGTTTGTCGAGACACTGAAAACTCGTGGCCAGATTCAAACCACCTGCCACCTTCAGCACCAAACAGGTGGCATCTTCGGCACTGATGGCTCGTTGTTCCTGTGCAACAGTCTGTTCGAATTCCCTGTTGGCAAGTATGGCAAAGATTTCGACTCATCTGAGTCATTGGTGACTTTCTTTCGTTCTGAGCAAATTCGAGCATGTTTTGCTCAAGTAAAAAACTACCCTTCCGACAAATGCGCTGACTGTGAAGTTTTCAGTGATTACGCTGGAGGTTGTCCTCTGTTGTGGACTGCTCATTCTCCAGAAGAAGTAATCAAAGGCTGGTAACAACAGTTGTTGCGATGTCATTCTTACAAAATATGGAACTCAAGGTAGTTATTTTCAACCGAATACAGTGGTTATTAATATTTCATCTGTGCCTCCCGAATTTTTAATCAATATTGTTGTTCATGAATCAACACATTTGATGATTTACATGGTAGCATTAGCTTAGTTCAGGATAGTGGGATTTGACCCAATACTGTTCGGAATGATTCTTGCTTATGCAATTAATAATGTCATGCCTTCGGCATTTTATTGTTTTGTTTGCTTCATGGCTATA
>JBDRHR010000160.1:0-11825 GCA_043816605.1 Nitrospirota bacterium | reverse complement strand
AAACAAAAAAGCAGTATGATCAACTTAATTTTCATACCTCTTTGTGAGACTAATGGCTCATGTGGGTTTCATCTGAAAATACCTCATTTTATTTCTCGCAAAGACTGCAAAGAAAGATATAGCCACAGATTCACAGATTATTAGGATTATTAAAGAATATAAGGGTTAAGATATATCTAAATATTCCAATCTGTATAATCTGTGAATCTGTGGCTATATATCTTCCCGATTTTCATAAGGGATAAAATCAAGGACAGTTTGCCCGGGTTATATTTGAACCGGCATAGAATATTGGGCTACGGTGTAATCCCCGGATGCCAACATAGAATGTTGGGCTACGGCTAAACGATGATCATCAACTATCCCTATACCAAAAATGTCCCTTATTTTACCGATGCGTTGCCGATAAATTGCCGATAAATTGCCGATAAAATATATGCCCTTCCACGATTAGAAGAATCTGCCACAATCAGCCATTTGTCATCTGTCCATTTTTTCAAGAGTATTCTGACCATACGGGTTGAAAGCCCAAGGGCAACGGCTACATCCTGAGCCGTAATCTTATCTTTTTTAGCAAAGAGCGAAAGCACCACACGCGCCCTATGGTCCAATTGACGCAATTCCTCTGGCTCTGAAGGAATGCCTTTTTCAGCATATTTAACCGCTTCATCTTTAGCCTGATTAAATACCTTTGCCAAAAGCATGACGAAATACTCTATCCATGAAGTCAAATCTGCATTGGCTCTGCCTTGATAATAATTGTGATGTTCATGCACTGTAAGTGAACTGTAGTAGTTAGCCAAATCCCTTGCGTGATGCTCTTCCATAGAAAAGAAACCATTAAGCCCGTAGTTGTCTTTTTGCAGGATAAATGTCGCCAGGAGCCGGGCTGTTCTACCGTTACCATCGTAATATGGATGAATGGTAACAAACTGATAATGCACAAGTGAGGCAATAATGGGAACGGGAATATGCCCTTTTTCTGCATCTCTAACCCAGCGGACCAACTCGGTCATAAGTTTTGGCACATCCTTTGCCTCAGGAGGCAGATAGACAATTCCGCCCGATGCCGAATCTCGAATAACATTTTGCCCTTCGCGATACGGTGTTGGTTTGACTCGCTTGCCTTTATCCACAATCGCATGAAGCCGTTTGATTAAATCTTCACTAAATTCAATTTTCTTGCCCGCCCAGTCCTCGACCTTAAGAATTGCATCCCAATAGTTCCGGACTTCGTTCACATCCCGTTCTCTGCCCTGAAAATGTGATTTCTTTTTCTCAATGACTTCCTGTGCCTCTTCCAGGGTTAATTTATTGCCCTCAATGCGGGTGGAATAATGCGTTGAACGGACACGAGCCTTATATCGCAATTCTGCTTCAACGGCAGGCGATAAAGGCGTATTTTCGATTACCGCTTTAGCCGCCTCAATGTCCATCAACGCCCGGGCAATTGCAGAATTGATGATGTAAACCGGTTTCCAGATATCTTGGTTTTTATTCATACATAGCCCTCTTTATCTTTCACTGCTCGGCATGTATAGCAATTATTAATTAAAACTTTACTTTGGAGGGATAAATGCCAATAATTATAGCAAGAATGCTACAATAATACCACCCCGTTGGGGTTATGGTTGTTTGTCTTAACTGTTTGCTATAATAATGCCACCCCTTCGGGGTTAGGATTGCTTATTCTGGATATTTGCTACAATAATACCACCCCGTTGGGGTTAGGATTACTTATTTTTGATTTCTTTCATCTTTTGCATTTAATCCCGAAGGGATGATATTATTGTAGCATTTGTTGAACAACCACAATTAAACCCTGAAAGGGTAACATTATTATAACAGGTGACATGGATAGTTAAATCTATCTGCTCTATGTCAAGTTTCGATTAATAAGTGCTATAGTAAATAGCCAACATAGATGTTAGGCTACGGCGTAATCCCCGGCAGTTTAACCACAAATGTCGTTCCTTTAAGAAAATTTCAGAGTGCTAATTGATAGTCTTTTTACCTCACTCTCAAAATATCTTTTTACTTCTTCCCATTGGATTTCCTTTAACATTTTTGGCATCTCATCAGGCTCAGCATCCTCAAAATAGATAAGGCTTTTCATAATATGTATTATCGTCGTAGCCAAATTTTTATATTTTTTATCATAAAGTTGAACAATTTCTTTTAGAGACACGACCTCTTTACAAATAAAATAAAGGTCCACAAAGTCTCTTTTAGTTCCTCTGGAGGCAATAGCCGCAATCTTCATAGCGGCAATATCAGGGACATCCGCAATACTAATCATTCCAAACCTCTTTGTAGGGTAAAGAAGGGGATATTGGTAATAAAATATGCTGAATCGGATGTCTTCAAATTTACCCAAAATTGTCCTTGGGGCAATCTCTTCCAACTGGAAACTCGATATTTTTTCGATTTCAGGTAAAATCGTCTCCTCATCGAATTCTTCTTGTGTAAATAAATCTAAATCATACGATATACGGTGTCCAAGTTGGAGTGCCAGGGCAGTTCCCCCGGCTAAATATGCCTTTTGAATAATTTCACTCTTTTCTAATAAGGCCAGAATTGCCTTTGTGTTTCCATAAAGGACTTGTTCAAACACTTCACATCCTCCTTTTTAATATTCAATATAACCGCCCAGAAATTGGCGCTTTTTTGGGAATACCCGCGATAATTAGATAAGGCGTCTTTTATTTCCGATTCCTTAAAATTCTTCCACATCCAGGCAACAGCTTGCCGGTCACCATATTCCAGAATCCTTCTCAGGATATACACCCTGCGTTTTTGCAAGTCTATCTTTTCAAACTCTACATCCCAAAAATACTTACTTAAATATTTAGGTAGCTTTCTCATCTCTTTAGCCTCCTTTGCGTTATAGTCCTACCATTTGGAGTGCATTGACCGTGTCAATGCACATGCAACGACATGGTCATTGCACTCCATACACTCCCTGCAATAGCCAATATAGAATATTGGGCTACGGCGTAATAGTTGGGAGTTTAATCACGAAGGTCGTTCAACCTCCATTTTCTATCACACCCATAGAAAGTATTATTTCACTACCTATAAGTTTATCTGCCCAATTATATACCTCTTCTGCAAGTGTTAATGCCTCTTCGTATTCTTCCTCGCCAACTGCTTCCATTTCTGCCGGGTATCTCGTTCTCACTGCATAATCAGTTAAGTCTATTGCTTGTTTGACTTTGTCAGGAATCTCAATACCTTCTTCTAAGACTAACTCTAATAGTTTTGCAATAGAATGTGTCCATGGAAATTTTTTATTGCGAGAGATGAGCAATGCCTTTATGGTCTTTTCAGCTGCCTGCTGACAGTCAAAACAAAGGTCTTCGTATAATACCTCTTCAGATGTTTTGCCCAGTTTTGCCCTTGCAAGATGGCTCCTTGCTCTCTTTAACCATTCCAATACAAATTCCTTATCTTTCATAAACCACTCTCCCAAATTTTGCAATCTCACTGTAAATGAGAAACCATTTATCCTTCAATTCCTCAAACTTTTCCGGGGTTTCGACTATGACATCCACAGCCGCTCCCACACCAAAGAGTCTTCGGTATATTTTCTTTTCAAGTCCTCTTTTGCTCTCAACTCCCTTTTTTAATATACAAATATCGTAGTCACTCTCCTGATTCCCTCCATCCTTTCCCCTTGAACCAAAAAGAATGATTTTATCAGGAGCTATTTCATCCACGATTCGCTTAATTATCTCTAAAAGTGTATCTTTCATTCAAATAACCTCCCTGTCAATAAAGGTAATCGGTAATCAGGTAACTCTTCACCGATTACCAAGTACTGATTACCTGAGCCTCTCACCATAACCTGGCAGTTTAACCACAAAAATCGTCCCTTTCCCAACCGCACTTTTGACCTCAATCTCACCTTTATGTGCCTCGATGATACGCTGGCAGATGGCTAATTCCAAGCCTGTGCCTTTGCCCTTTGTCGTAAAAAACGGATCAAAGATATGATTCAGGTCTTCCTCTGATATTCCTTTGCCCGTATCAGAAATACTTATCTTAACAAACTCCCCATCTTTCCCACTTTCAACTTTCAACTTTCTACTTTCTACTTTTTCCCCCATAGCTTCAGCCCCATTCTTGATGAGGTTGGCGAAGACCTGTTTAAGTCGGTCTGCGTCTGCATTTAGAAGCGGCACATCAGGGGCGAAATCCTTCTCTATTTCTATCCCGGCTAATATCTCTTCCAGCAGTTCGTTGATAGAGTCCTCAATAATTTTATGGACATCAACCGGTTTTAATGCCAGGACAGGTGGTCTTGAGAAATTCAGTAGGTCATTGATATAGGTGGTTGCCCTTCGTGTGGCATTATCCATCTGGGAAAGGGTCTTTTGAGCTTCATCGTCTTCAGGCAGGATTTTTTTCAAATAATAAAGCCCGGCTTTAATCACCGCTAACGGATTTTTTATCTCATGTGCCGCCTCAGATGCGATTTGAGAGACAGCGGCTACTTTCTCTAATTGAATCAATTTATTCTGTGTCGCTTTGAGTTCCTGTTCAGCCCGCTTGCGTTCTTTAATCTCGTCCTCAAGTTCTTTAATTTGTTTCTCAATTTGTTGTCTTTTTTTGAATAGCTCCACAAACACCATTACCTTAGCTTTTAATATCTCTGGAATTACGGGCATAAAGATATAATCAACCGCACCGGAGGCGTAACCTTTCAACCGACCGATATCATCCTGTAAAGTGGCACTGGCAAAGATAATTGGCGTATCCTTTGCTTGCGGTTTTTTTCGGATTAAATTTGCCATCTCAAATCCATCCATAATCGGCATATTTACATCCGTAATTATGACGGCAAATTCCATCTTAAGGATGAACGCTAACGCCTCCTTTCCAGAGTGTGCTATAACTAAATTTATCCCTTCCAAATCACCAAGAATGGTTTCATAGGCTAATAACTCTGCGAGATTGTCATCTACCACTAAAACATTAACTTTTTTCTCATAGCTCATTTTTCCTTACCTCCTACGGTATAATTTCGACCTGTGCAATCGAAATTCACCACACAGCATAACCTATAACAATTCCACCCGCTACAATAATGTCACCCTTTCAGGGTTTAATTGTTGTTCAACAAATACTACAATAATATCATCCCTTCGGGATTAAATGCAAATTATTAAAGGCAAAAACCCAACCCCAACGGGGTGACATTATTGTAGCAAAACAGCCAGAACAAGCAATCATAACCCCGAAGGGTGGAATTATTATAGATTCATTGTGACAAATTCTGATTGCACAGGTCGAAAGGTTTTGTCATTTGGGCTTTGGATTTCATTTGGCATTTGAACTTTGTCATTTGACATTTTTGCAAAAGTTCAGTTACATCTCCTTTTTTACACCACCTGAACGCTTACCTTAACTCTTCCCTCGAAATTCAAACCTTTTCTCTTCAAAAAGACTTATGCAGGCATCAACGACTGTAGGGTCATAAAGGATATCTTTGTTTTTGGATATTTCATTAAGTGCCGCATCAATGCCGAGTGCAGGGCGATAGGGCCGATGGGAAGACATTGCTTCAACTACATCCGCTACACATAAAATTCTTGCCGCTAAAGGTATATTATCTCCGGACAACCCGTCAGGATAACCAGAACCATTCATTTTTTCATGATGATGGCGGATGGCTGAGGCAACAGGCCAGGGAAATTCTATTGATTTTGTAATATCATCACCTAACTGAGCATGAGTTTTGACAAGCCCAAATTCTAACTCACTTAACTTAGCAGGCTTACTTAGAATCTCCAACGGCACACCTATTTTGCCAATATCATGTAATAGACCGGCAATACGAATGCCTTCTATCGTATCATCGGATAATTTCATTTCGTTAGAAATTGCACAGGCAAGTTTGGTAACACGGTACTCATGTCCGGCAGTATAGGCATCTCTTTTTTCTAAGGCTGAAGCTAAGGAGTCAACCGTCTCTTCTAATACCCTCTGTAACTTTTTGAAACTTATTTCGAGTTCTCTTTGAGCTTTGTCCCGCTCCTGGCAAGCATAAATGGAGGTAATGCCGTAAGTTGTATCATCTGCAAGTCTGCTTAATAACTTTATTTCCTCATTATCAAAGGCATTGGAATCAGCCGCACAGATATTAATCGTTCCCAAAATACGGCTACTTGATTTCAACGGCAGTGCAATAATAGACGCATAGCCTCGTTTAGCTGATTCTTGTTGCCATGGAGCAAATTTTGGGTCAGTGCCCAGCTCCCTGCATATCTCCGGTTTGCCTGTACGGATTGCAGTCCCCATAGGGCTCTGTCCATTTTCGTTATCAGCCCAGGTGAGGGGAACAGCATCAAGATACCCATCTTCAAGCCCAAAATAAACTACCGGCAGGACAGATTTATTTTCGTCATCTTGTGCAAAACCAATCCACACCAGGCGATAGCCGCCTGATTCAACCATAATCTTGCATATAGCCTGGAGAAGTATAGGAACATCAGTCCCATGGCTTATTGCTTCATTACCAAGGCTTAGCACCTCGTATATCCGATTAAGACGGAATACCTCCTCTTCTACTTTCTTGCGTTCAATTATCTCTTTTTGAAGTCGGGTGTATTCTTGTTTTAATTCCTCTTGCGATTGTTTTCTTTTGATAATCTCATCCTTGAGAACTATATTTGAGCGAGCTAATTTTTTTGCCTGAAGCTCTACATTTATTCTCATCTCATACAGATCAATAAATGTTTGTACCTTGGCTATAAGCACCTCCGGTATCACAGGTTTAAAAACATAATCTACCGCACCGAGAGAATATCCTTTGAGTATTTGTTCTACCTCAAAAGCAGTTCCTGTAACAAAGATAATTGGAATATGCTCAAGATGTTTCTTTTCCCGAATCCGCACGGCTAACTCAAATCCATCCATTTTGGGCATTCTTACATCCAGAAGAATCACCGCGACATCCTGATACTTGAGGTATTGCAAAGCCTCTTGCCCGGAGGCGGCTTTATTTATTTTTACCTCCAACTGGGACAATATGTCCGCTAATGCAGATAGAACTAATCGGTCATCGTCAACAAGAAGGATGTTAACTCCTTGTTTTTGACATTGAGTAACCATTTTTTCAACTTCCTTTTAGAATTTATCTGTGATTGTTTCGAGTTGTGCAATTAAGATTTAATCCACAGATTACACAGATTTCACAGATTATCACTCGATACCAAAGAGTCTTCGGTATATTCTTTTTTTAAGTCCTTTTCTGTTTTCAATACCCTTCTTTAATATGCAAATATCATTGCCATACAACGATGCTTAGGTAAATCCAGTTCAAATCCCGAAGGGATGTAATTATTATAGAATTGCAAGGAAACCATTTTCAAATCCCGAAGGGATGTAATTATTATAGAATTGCAAGGAAACCATTTTCAAATCCCGAAGGGATGTAATTATTATAGGGATATAAATCAATCCACCCATTCAAAAAGATATTTTTCATTGTGTTCAATTTCAAATTTATTCAGCATATCGAGGTATTCCTCCTTAAAAGTTTTCTTGTGATGATGTTCTTCCTGGTTTTTTATGTAATTGTAAACCGCTTCAACCTGTGAATGCGCATATGAAAATGCTCCGTAACCCTCCTGCCATGAAAATTTTCCCATTACCAGCTTTTTTTTATTGATAAAGTTGGAAGAATTGTTTTTGATATCTCTCGCCAAATCCGAAATAGCCATGGATGGACGCAAACCAACAAAAGCGTGTATGTGGTCAGGCATGCCATTAACAATTATTGGTTTTTGTTCTTTGCCTTTGATGATACCTGCAATGTATTTGTGCAATTCATCTTTCCATGTTTTCCCAATTAGATTTTCCCTGCCTTTTACGGCAAATACAATTTGTATGTAAACTTGAAAGAATGTTCCTGCCATTTTATTTCACCTTCTATAATCATTTCACCCCTTCGGGGTTGGAATATTATTGCATTATAGGCTATAATAATACCAGCCCTTCGGGCTTTAATAGTGAAAATAAACAGGGATGAGCGGTGCTGGTGCAATACCATCCCCAACCTTCGGGCTTTAATAGTGAAAATAAACAGGGATGAGCGGTGCCGGTGCAATACCATCCCCAATTTTCGGGCTTTAATAGTGAGAATAAACCAGCAATTCACATTTTGGAATAAAATGCGAAGATTGGGGTTTGTAGTAACCGCATTTATGCAGTTGTTTTGCCGAATTCACCCGCTAAAGCGGGTTACTACAAACTCTTCCCTGCTAAAATTAGAATTGCTGAGAACAAACCAGCAATTCTCGGTGAGTTGTAACCATTATATATATCAAATGTTTAGGAATAATTCTAAATATTTTTTTCGCAAAATTTTATCCCAAAATATGGTTTTGTAAGCCTTAATGAGATAGCCATAATCCTTTGTCAGGACAGGACTTTTTACCTTCTAACTTTTATGTAAAATATATCGTGTTCACCAAGAATTGCTGAGAACAAACCCGAAGGGTTGACATTATTATAGAATCAAAGCAAACAAAACAATAAAATGCCGAAGGCATGATATTTTTTTGTCAGCATGGATGTTTCACTCTAACTTGGCAGTTTAACCACAAATATCGTTCCTTTGCCAACCGTGCTTTTGACCTCAATCCCACCTTTATGTGCCTCAACAATACGCTGACAGATGGCTAAACCCAAGCCTGTGCCTTTGCCCTTTGTCGTAAAGAATGGGTCGAAGATTCGTTTTAGGTCTTCCTCTGCTACCCCTTTGCCTGTATCAGAAACGCTTATCTTAACAAACTCCCCTTCTTTCTCACTTTTTACTTTTAACTTTTTACTTTTTACTTCCTCCATTGCCTCAGCCCCATTCTTGATGAGGTTGACAAAGACCTGTTTAAGTCGGTCCGGGTCTGCTGGTAGAAGCGGCACATCAGGAGCGAAATCCTTCGCTATTTCTATCCCGCCTAATATCTCTTTCGGCAGTTCGTTGATAGAGTCTTCAATAATTTTATGGACATCAACCGATTTTAACACCAGGACAGGTGGTCTTGCGAAATTCAGCAGGTCATTAAGGTAGCTGACTACCCTTTGTGTGGCCTCATCCATCTGGGAAATGGTTTTTTGAACCGCAGCATTTTTGGGCAGAATTTTGTTCAGGTAATAAACCCCGGCTTTGATAACTGTTAATGGATTTTTTATCTCATGTGCCACCTCTGAGGCAATTTGAGCGACGGCGGCTAATTTTTCTGCCTCTATAAGTTTCTTTTCCATCTGCTTATGTTCGGTGAGGTCGTGGACATACACTAAATCTGCCGGACGATTCTCATAGGTAATGATGCCGGCGTTTACTTCTACCTCAATTCTATGACCATCCTTATGCTTAAACACAGCCTCATATCTCTGGGGAACCTCCTCGCCAGCCATACGACGATAATACATATCTGTAACTTTTGCCAATGCATCAGGGTGAATATATTGCATAAATGGGGTGTTGAGCATTTCCTCCATAGAATAACCCATTGTCTGACTTGAGCATGGGTTCATATATTTCAACAGGGTATCCTGGATGATACATATTCCATCATTTGCCCGGTCAGCCAGATTGCGATATTTCTCCTCGCTCACACACAGTGCTTCTTCGGCTTGCTTACGCCCAAAAACTATCAACAACTCACTCAAAAACAAACTTATAGCATTAACATCCGTTTCATTATAATTGGAATGTTTGTTTGCTACTGCCCCTACGGCTACAATCCTGCCCTTATCAAAAGCAGGTACACATAGAACTCGCTTAATGGGCACATGACCTTCAGGAATTCCTTTCTTTCGCGGGTCAAATGCCTCGTAATCATTGACTATCAGCGGTGTCCTCTGCCGTATCGCTTCTGCCCAGATACCAGCTTCAGCGACAGGAAATTCTAACGGTTCTCCAATAACCTTACATTGCTCCATTACATCTTGAGACCAAATATGAACTGTTAAGACAGATTCATCGTCGTTCATAAAACCTATAAATGCATGACTGCTCTGGACAGCTCGCATACACGCTTGCAGGGAAAAATTCAGAATATTCTCCTTTGAAGTCTCTGATATTTTGTGAAGGTTCAGCAAGTCAGCCAGTCGGTTTTCGTGCAATTTCAGGTTATCATCGGCTTGTTTATGTTCGGTGATGTCACGGAATATCCCCTGGATTATTGGTTTTTCCTTGATTAGAGTTACCGTAGCCGTGATAAGAACCGGTATTATCTTGCCTGATTTGGTTATCACCTCTGCCTCATCCTCTGCCCAGCCCTTATGTTCAATATGCTTTCTGAACATATCCGCGTAGGCTTCAGCCTTTTCTGGGGGGTGAACCTTTGTTTGAGAAAAACCAATAATCTCCTCCCTTTTCTTTTCCAAAAGCAACTCTGCGGCTTTGTTACAATTATTAATCAAACCTGTCTGCGGGTCTGCCAGGAAAATGGCATCTCTGGCATTTTCAAATGTTAACCTGAATTTCTCCTCGCTTTCTGCCAACTCCCCTGTCCGTTCTTTTACCAACTCCTCAAGATGGTCACGGTGTTTTAGTGCCTCCTGATAGGACAGGCAACCCTCAATAGAGGTAGTGAATTTGGGAATTAATGACTTGAGTTGATTGATTTCTTCTTCCGATAGTTTTGCCGGAGAAAAGAGCTTTAGCACACCTATCTCTCCCATGGCGAATATAATCAGTCCCCCTTCTGTAATCCCTTTTTCGCTAACCACAAGTTGGGCAAAGGTATCCTCTGCGGATGAAACGAGGAGAACCTCCTTGCCTTTTAATAGAGAAAAAATAAGGTGGTTCACAGGAATCCGTTTTTTCCCTACCCGAGCCAGAGGATGGGCATAAACCAGGGTAGCCCAATTCTCATCCACCTCATCCGGCAGATACCTGTTTTTGAGCCAGACAGCGGCATAGGAAAGATTTTTTCGGGACATAAGGGTTTTCAGAAAGCCCTCACAGTTTACCCTTAAATCCAGCGACCTGCCGATGGAAAGGGATAATTCATAGACCAATGATAAATTATCTTATATCGGTTGGTTATTTTTATTCATAGCACCCTCCTTCTATAAATATCTGGAGTGCATGCATCGTTATGGATGATGCAATCCAAAATTCGCTACCAAAGGTAACGCTAATTTCATTGACACCAATCAAGGAAGTCTTCTTTTGCAACTTCAATATCTTTCAGGATTTTATCAGTTATTCCTCTCCCTAAATCTTCTCCTTTATGATCTGCAACTGTAGCTGTTCTTCCATCAACATGTCTGAAAAACTTATGGCTTCCCTTTTGTCTTATTTGCTCAAACCCCAAACTATGTAGAAACCTTATCATTAATTTAGTTGTAATTGTTGGCATTCTATTCATAGAGTTTTGTACGCTCCGACTTCAATTTGCTGAAGGCCGATAAATTTCATTGGGACAGGCTTTTCTTCTTCAAGGCAAAGTTCAATCACTTCCGTAATCCTTGGATAAAGTTCTTCAAAGGTTTTAGCCTGAGTGTAACAACTTTTTAAAGCCGGAACTGTAGCTACATAATATCCATCCTCATCTTGCTCAATCAATACTGTAAAATTATATTTAAGTGTACTCTTCCTCCCCATTAACCAATCATTATTATTCATAGCACCCTCCTATCACAATAGTTTTATTAAAAAACTCTAAGGTTGTCTCGCCGTAAGATGAAATTTCCCCTAAGGTCAACATCCCTGCGGGAACGGTAGGACAGCCATCCTGGCTGTCGTTTCCACCATCATGGCTGTCGTTTCCACTTGTGAGGGCAAGATTTTCCTTTACTGCGGCTAA
>JBDRHR010000159.1:0-12998 GCA_043816605.1 Nitrospirota bacterium | reverse complement strand
TACCCTACCCCCCACATCCACCTTCTACAATCCATATCTCTTCCTCGGTTAAGCCGTAGAGGTTGTAAACCAGTTGGTCAATCTCTCGCTCCAATGCCGCAACCTGTGCCTGCTTCTGAGAATGTCCCCCGCTGGCGGGGGTTAGGGGGTGGATTGTTCTCAGGTAATCCTCATCTTTGGTGATGACAAGGATGCGGTTGACAAGTTCAATAAAAGGCTTCTGGTTGGGCATAGGTAGGTCACGAAAGGGTAGTGAGTTTAGTTGCCCTGAAGATACCTGCGTATTGCTACTTAGGTGTCGGAATATAAAGTCGTACAGATTCGAATTCAAGCACGCCAAAACATAGTTAAGGTGCAACCGATCCGATTTCTTCTCAAGGTAATTGGTATGATTCTCAGAAAAAGATTGAAACCCAAATTCTGCAGGCGAAAACACGGTTGCAATAATTCGGTATTCCTGCTCGTCTGCCGTTGTCCGCTGAGTAATAATCGTATCGCTAGTTATGCTTGGTTCCGTTGGTGGGTTTTCAAGATATTCTTTTCCCTTCCGCTTATCTGCTCTTTTGAAAGCATATCGTTGAATGTTCTCAGCCCAAATAAGTCTAACTGTCCCCTTGCTTGATTTCTCCACCAGATAATCTTTGAATAAATCCCATTGGATTTTTCCGGTAGTGAAAGAAAATCCAAAAGAGGATAAGGGCTTTGTCGAGCTAATCACTTTGTTCCATAATGTGTAGCTTTCTATTTTGTTGGAGCAAAAGAAGCATCCGTCAAACTGCTCCCGTTGATAGAGTTTATTTTTAGAGACGGAAAGCGAGATCGCCGGATTGCCAATGTCTTTACGCTCACCGATTTCTGTCACCAGTATTTGATTCTCAGTTTGTGGCTTAGTTTTCCCATAAATAATGATAATACACGCTTGAAGTACCTCATCAAAAACCCTGTGTCTGTCAATAATCTTCAGTATTTCAATAAACTCGCCATTATTTCTCAAATACTTCCTAAGATTCGTGAAATAGGCGTCTGCTAACAAAGTTTTGGGGTTTATGAATGTGAGTATGCCATTTTCACATAGGATGTCCCTTATCGCCTTGTGGATAAACAATCCGTATAGATTGGCTCTACCATAGATGGATTCATTAAAAAGTTTTCTAAGTCTGTTGTCTGATACTACATCATACGGCGGATTGGCAATCACCACATCAAACCCTTCCTTTTCATAAAACACCTCGGCAAAGTAAACATCCCAGAGGAAGAAGTCCTTTTGTTTTCTGCCTTCGGTGTAAGCAATAAGGTCTTTTTTAGCTTGTTCTGGGTCAAAACTCAGTTTTTTGAATAAATTTTGTTTTTCATCCGCAATTTGTTGTGCTCGTTGAGAAGGATTGGGTATGACAGCATATTTTTCTTCAATTCTTTTTATCTGTGGCAGGTGCTTATTTACCTTTTCTTCTAATATTTGCCAAAGCAATCTTTCAATCTTTTCACGCAGTTTATCTTTTTTATCTCTATCAGGCTCATTTTGATACTCCCTTTTTGCCTCTTCAAATTGTTTGATAATCTGGCTGTATTCTGGAGTTAGATCAAGCATAACCTGTCCCTTATCTTCGGCTTTTCTGTCAAAATCAATCCCAGCAAAGGATGAGATAAGGCTATTGCCCTGCATAATTTTAAAATCCAAATTTGGCAATGGTTCTATATCCCAATTATCTTTTGATTTATCCATTTTTTCATCGATAAGGAGCGAGATAAAAAACCTAAGATTGGCAATTTCCACTGCTATTTGCTCAATATCTACGCCATAAATACATTTTTGGATAAGATACAGTTTTCTACCATAATCTGGATTTTTTTCTTGAAAGTATTTTTCAATTTGACATTTAAGATTTTGTTTAACCTTCGGGTCTGGCACGCTTTGCTCCACAGCATTTATTTGCGCTTGTTTCCAAAAGGTATTTTCAGGGTCAAGTTTAGAAAGGATAAAAACCAGTTTATTTAAGATACCCATTGGAAATGCGCCAGAGCCAACCGCCGGGTCAACAATTCGCAAATTATCTATAAGATAAACGAGCCTTGAAGCGTCATTACTAAACGGGTTTTCCTGGTTGTCGTGAGAAAAAAGTGATGCCAATTTATCATCTATTCCTTCAATATTCGTTAAATGGGTCTTGAAATACTCTTTCAATGATTGCGTAACCATATAATCAACAATTTCCCTCGGGGTATAATAACTGCCGGTAGATTTACGCTTTGTAGTAGCGGTTTCTTGATTATAACTGGCAAGTAAATTCTCAAATACCCTGCCTAATAATTCTGGGTCTAAAGCTATTTCTACATCAACAGGGGTACTTTCATCTATGGTAAAATTGTAAGTTTGCAATAAATCTATTATTCCTCTGGTATTGGTTTCATCGGAAAAGAAAAGGAAATTAGGAATCTGCAAGCCCTTTTCTTCGTCTGAAAAGCCATCAATTCGGACCTCTCCCTGTCCATCATTTTCTTTTGAAGGTCTATCCAGACAATCAAACAATCCACCATTAAGAAATGGTATGTCCTTAAAAATCTCCAGCATATCTTCCTGGTTTTTGAAATAATTCTCATAACGATAGACACCATGTTTCATATAGCTGCTATTTTTCGAGCCGGTGATTTGGAAACGGAATACTCTTTCATTTTGTTTGGTATTTAGGGTAGCAAAGAAAAGATTTTGTAAAATGGCTTTATAGTATGTTGTGTTTTCAGGTGATAAGTCTTTTAGCAATGCGGCAATTCTATTTTTATCAAACAGATAAGGTGGCACAAGTCCGCGTTCTCGCATAAACCAGATAAAAACAAGTCTGGTTATCAGGCGAATTACAGCGATATTCCTGCCATTTTTTTCTTTTTCAGCATCTTTCGGGAATCTTGCCTTTTCAACAGCCCAGTAATACCACTTTGATAATTCACTAAAGAATTCCTTCGTAACAACCTCAATAGAAAATCTACTCTGCAAATCATTTGAATCTTTGATTTTACCTTTTTGAATCAAAAACTGGTTCGGGGTATGGACCTTTGCATCGGGACCAAGGAAAAAGGAATACCGGCGAGGATTGGAATATTCCTTTGCCACATGAGAACCTTCTAACCTTAAATCAATAGTTACCAGTGAAAAACGGTAATTAGGTGAGTTTTCAGAAACAAATACAGCCAGGGATTTTCTTACACCAAAATTACTCATTAAGCGGAATGTTTCTCTGGATAGTGTTACCCTCGGGTCAGATTCAGATTCATGGCGTATTTCATAAACCCGCAAATCCCCTAAGGATGGGACAGCACCCATTAACCTTACACTTTTTATCCTGTCGGGTGTAAAAGAAAGGTCATTGAAATTTATAGGTTCTTCCCTCTGCTCAAAATCATCAGGCAGGAAATTATTCAAAAAGGTTATAAATTCTTGTACATCATAAGATTTTTGGAAATCCATTATGTTTATATTAACTCCTCTGATAGGATTAAACTTTCTTCCTCATCATCTATGCTATTGGCTTTCTCCCTTAATTCAATCAGATATTTATGCGGAACCTCTTTTATCAATTTATCAACATCCTCTTTCAGTTTCTTTTCCGATATGGCTCTTATTTGCCTTGCATATCTTTTAGGCAATGAATCCAATTTTTCCAACACATACTGCAAATCCTCTAAATAATCCTTATGTTCAGGTAGTTTCTCCTTTAAGACAGTTATTTTGTCGATTGCCTCTCTTTTTCCTTTATCATAAGGGACTTGAGATTTCTTTACGAATAGATTATTTTTGACATTCTGATATATCTTTTCAAAACTTTTGGATACAATTTCAGGTTTCTCGCCTACTTCTGCCTTAAATAGTTTCAATGCCAATTCCTGGCTTATGGTGGAATATTCTAAAGGTGGGGTGCCAATCTTAAAGGTATATTCACTGCCTTTTCTGGCAAAGACAATAACCCCTTTCTGTTCTTTTTGAATGGTTCTTTTTATTCTGGTTCTTTTTGGTATTTTCATTGCCTCTTCAATGACCTGAGGATGGGTTAATTTCAAATCCTGGATTAGATTCCTGTATTCCACATCCCAGGACAATTCTTCCTGTTGCTGTTCTAATTCCAGATATTGCTCTTTATAATATGAACACAATTCCTCATCAGAGGTAAGCACCTTGGTGTCTTCTCCAAGTAGGGCATGGATTAAGGCAATCTTTAAGGTAGCTATTTGTTTTATCCTTGTTTCTTTCTCTCCAGTAGCCGTAGGGAAAAAATTATAGATAAATAATTCATCAAATACCTTTTTATTTATTCGGTTTATCCTTCCGACACGCTGGATGACACGGGTGGGATTGTAGGGGACATCATAATTAAAGACCGTTCCTGCCCGATGTAGATTGAATCCTTCTGAGATGGCATCTGTGGCAATTAAGACATCATAATCATTCTTTTGGTCTTTTTCGTTTATGCCGGCATCAAAATTTTCTTTGATTATCTTTTTATTTGTTTTATTGGCATCAGATGAAGAATACTTAAATACCCTGAGGGATTTTGGCAATTGTTCAAATAGATATTCGGCTGTGTCAACAAATTCTGTAAATACAACAATTTTTCTGTTAGGTTCAGTTTTTAGTTTACCTATGATTGTTTCCTTGAAATGTTTTAATTTGGGGTCTTGTTTGATACCTTCCTTGAACCATTCATCCCTTATTTCTTTTAATAGTTTTATATCTTTTTCTACATCTTCAATAAACTGTTTTTTTATCTCTTTCTTATCAATTAATTTTAGTCCTTTTGTTTCTAATCTTTTTATTTGCTCATCCTGGATAATATCTTCAATCTCCTTAAACATATCATTTTCGTATGCTTTAATTAAGGCATCTATATCGGGTAAAGCGCCTCTTTTATAAATAGGTACCTTACCGAGTTTATTATGCCAGGTAAGGATACCTTCCGAAGAGTTAATCATTGAGTCCAAAGATTCTTGGAAGGCATAGACTGAACTCTCAAACCTTCTGACTAATAAGCGTCTCATAAATTTTGCCAGGTTAATTTGTGCTTGTCTAAATAGTTTTTCATCGCCAAATTCTTCTTTTATTTCCTTTTTATATTTCTCAATATCTTTTAAGTAAGTTACAGGTTTGTATCTTGCACCAATAAATCCTTTTTCTTCATCCTCTGGAGCTATTTTTTCTAAGGTTTCCTGGTATAAACTACTGAGAGAACCAAGTTCATATTCCAATAGTTCAGGAGGATGGACTATGGGGAAGTCTATCTTCTGTTTTTTTAAATCCACTTTGTACTCTTTTATTGCCTCCAGGTCCAATCTTGAGCGACGAATAACAACAGGACAGAGAATACCTCTTATTTTATCAGCAAGTTCTTTTATCTCCTTCTTCATTGTTTGATTAGTTTCTCTTTGGGATTTTTGGATTGCTTTGTATTCTTTAATAAGTTGTGTGAACTGATAAGAAAGATTATCTACGGTTTGGATAGTAGATTTAGCCACTATCTGGAAAAGACTTATCATTGAAAAAATATCTTGCGGTCGGTTATTAAATGGCGTGGCGGATAAAAGCATAACCTTATTGCCTTGACAGAGTTGATGGAGATGCCCATAATCTCTGGTTTCTTCATTTCTATATTTGTGAGCCTCATCAATAATAATAAGTTTCTTTTCTTCATCATCATTTTCTTTGAGTGTCTCTTCTATTTTTCCATTGCTATATACTTTTGCATTATAATCAAATTCATATCTATAATCTTCCCATTGCTCAACAAGATGAGGTGGGGCTATAATAATTGTTTTTAATCTCAAATTGTGAGCCACAACTGAGGCTATAATACTTTTACCCAACCCAACAACATCAGCAACAATCACTCCGTCATGCCTTTCTATGATTCGTAGAGCCTGCTCAATAGCATCTATCTGGTATTTTAAGCTAAGATATTTTTTTGATATCTGTGAAGTATGTTTTATATTTTTAGGTTTTATAACCGAGTAGAACTCTTCCAAAATCCTAATATATAACAAATATGGTTTGGGAAGTTTATCAATCCATATTTTTTCAACTACCTCTGTCAAAAACTCTTCAATATTGGTTTTATCCACTATATTTACAGCCGTATCCCATAAACTTTTAAATATTTTGTATGCCTCATCATATTCATCTCGAAGGATTACATTTATTTCACACCTATCTTTTAGACCTGATCTGGTGAAATTACTTGAGCCTGTAATAACTACCCCGGGGGTTACACCACCCTGGCTATGTTCTTCCTTATGCTTAAAAATATACAATTTCGCATGGTTGGGTTGGATAGTTTTCTTTATTTCTAATGTGCCATCTTTTAGCTTTTTCAAAAATAACCTGAAGGCGTTTTGTTTCTCTTGCGAATCAAAAAAGTCCGTATCATTGAATATGCTTACTAATGACTTATTGAAATTATCCTTGATTTTGCCTCTGGATAGATTTAAGTCCTGAATAAATTCTACCTCTTTAATCTTATTTAACAAATCCTTCTCAATATCAAGACCTACTAATATCTTTACTTCTTTGTCCTCTAATGTGTTGTGAATTGCCTCAAACCCAGAAAAATAAAAGTATCCTACCAACACATAAAGTTTCTGTGTAGAGGGCAAAATATTGTTAATAACCTCGGATAATAATTCTTCTTGATTTGTGATAAATTTAGTGCTCATTTTTCTCCTCGTATAAATATTAAATTATAGTGGGACACCACCGAATTCATAGCTTATCCATCGCAAAGTCCTTCTTTTTGCCCTCATCCAATATCATTTATTTCTATTAAAATAGAATGCCACCTATCAGGATTAGGAAGAATTAATCTGCTGAGTAGTAAATCTTTCCTTGTCCTGATATAAACCAAAATAAAGTGGAATGTGGTAGGTATAAGTACCGCCGCACCTATGTGCATGAACCTTTCCCAGAATAATGTTTCCTGAAAATTAGAGCTATTTATTGATAGATAATTACCTATGGAGAGAATGAAACTTGCAAAACAGATAATACTGAAGTATAGATATTCCTTTTCATTCTTCCTTTTGGTATAGATGACGAGGAATAAGAGCCCTAAAAAGAAGATAAGAATATGAAGAAGTCATCGCTGGGAAAGAAATACTATTTATCTCACTCTCCTTAACCTCAAATTATTATAACTTATAATTAATCATCCGTCAAGTTAATTTTTAAATTTTCTGTAATTGGTTAGTTATTAGTGGAAATCGATTACACTTGAGTCGTAATCAGGGGATATTGGAGTCAATCTACCTCTTATTCTTCCCTTCCTATTTGCCTAGCATAAACTAAGGCTATGGTGCGATAGACCATGTGGGCTAATTTGGAATACGGGGCGTAAAAGAAAAGGAAAAAAACGGAAACGAGATGGATGAAATAGATGGGGTAAGCAAGGAAAGATATACCTGCCAGCCTTGTTATTTCAGCAAGTAACCCGGAAAGCACCACCACAAAAATTACACTAATAAACAGCCAGTCAAAGTAGCTACCAATACCTGCTTGTGCCTTGACCCTGAATCGGTTGATGACCATCAGGCTAATCCCTACAAGGAGTATTGCACCACTGAAATTACCAATAAGTTTTAGTGGGGAGAATTGTGGATAGGGTGAATGCTGTCCCATGATATACAGGTAAAATACGGCTAAAGCGGTTGTAATCGCTAACCCGACGAACCCATAAAGGACACCAATATGGGCAAGTGCTCGTCCCTTATTCACCTCGCATTTGTTAAACCTGCTGTGTGTCAATATCTCGATTACTACCGAAACAAGGGATGAGATAAGACACACACTCCCACATTTTAAGTTGCACTGGGTATGTAAATCCTTCCAGAACCGTAGTACCCCTATTCCAAATACCATTGCCGCAAACATTGCTACTGGAATAAATATGGCATCAACATAGGTATGCGGCAGGAATTTGCCAAAAACTATCTCGCCCTGCGGGATATTCAAATGCCCGGTAGCCGCAAGCACCGCCAGAAGAACCAAAACAGGGAAGGCAACCAACTGCGGTAGGTATTTTATCTGTCCGACCATCATTGCCAGAAATTTAGGAAACGCATAATGGGCAATGGTTAGCTTTCTAATAGCACCAATTACCTCGCCAGGTTTGGCTCCCCGAGGACAGTAAACCGTACAATCACTACATTGGTGGCAAAGCCAAATATCCGGGTCGCTTACTAATTTATCCTTCAGACCCCACTGGGCATTTATCATTTCCTTTCTTGGAAATGGTTTATCATCCGGGGAGAGTTTACATACAACCGCACAAGTAGCGCATTGGTAGCACTTCTTAAGCGATTTTCCACCTGCTGAAATTATTTGTTTGACAAATTTTAAATTCGGCTTTATATCCATCATATTCTCCTCCATATTTATCCACAGATTACACGGATAATATAGGACTTATACAACCTATATGACTTATTAATCTACGGATTTAAAACCCTTTAAACGGATTGGGTCCTACCTTTTCCATCGTTTCCATAAATTCCTTAAATATTCCCGGCAACAGGTCGTATTCGTTTATAGAAAGTTGAACCATCTTGACCCGGTCGGATTCAAGTCTCAATCTATCCAATGTTTCTTTTATTTTACTTAGCCTATAATCTGCCAGTTCACTCCCTTTAATAAAATGACATTGGTAATCATCGCCATGTTTGCACCCTATCAGCATTATGCCATCAATCCCTTTTGACAGTGCATCGGATATCCAGACTAAGTTTATTGAGCCGAGGCATCGGACAGGGATAACCCGAAGATACGGGGTAATCCCAAGTCGGTTAGCCCCAGCCATATCAAGGGCAGGAATAGCATCGTTTTCACACATAAAAGCCAATATTCTGGGCTTTTCCTCATCCTCTTCGGGTACCTCAATCGCCTTCATCATTGATGAAATAATATCAATGGAATAGTTTTTGAAGTTGATTATCCGCTCAGGGCAAGCACCGAGGCAAGTCCCACACCTTCTACATCTGGTCAGACTGGGCAATGGGTTAAACTTCTCATCCTCGTTAATCGCTCCAAACGGGCATTCATCCGTACACCTCTTGCACTGAGTACATCTCTGCATAAAAAACTCCGGATAACTCTCGTCACCAACCCTCGGATGAACAGCCTTACCTTGGCTGATAAGTTCAATACATTGGATAGCCTTAAGTGTCGCCCCAACCGCATCATCTCTACTTGCAGACATATCCATCGGATGACGAACACAACCTGCGGCATATATTCCTGTTCGCCGTGTCTCATATGGAAAGCAGATGAAATGGGAATCGGGAAAGCCATACCTTAATTGTGGCAACTCCGGTCCCTGTCGGTAGTCAAGATTGAGGATGTCGGAACGGATGATAACTTCCTTTGGTGCTGCCGCCGCCGCTACCTTACATTCCTCTCCTACAGATTCCGGTTCTTGTCCGGTTATAGCCTCTATCGCCGTTGCCGGCACTATCCCTGTTGCAGGTATTATACCTGTTGCCAGAACAACCAAATCTGCTTCAACACGGATGTTTTCTCCAAGCAATGTATTTTCAACCGTTACCGCTAAATTATCACCGGCAATCGGTTCTATACCAACCACATCCCCTTTAGTTAAAAATATTCCCTCGTCCTCCTGGGCACGAATATAAAAATCCTCATATTGACCCATAGTCCGCATATCCTTATAAAATATATAAGCCGCGGCATCCTGATTTTGCTCTCGGACATAGATTGCCTGTTTCAAGGAAGTCATACAGCAGAAGGTTGAACAATATGGGAGATGGTTTGCATCACGACTGCCGGCACATTGAATAAAGGCTATATTCATTGCCTCCTTACCATCAGATGGTCTTGCAATCTTACCTTTTTTTGCGAGTTCCTCCATCTGGATATTGGTAATTACATTTGGCGATGAACCAAACCCCAAATGTGAAAGTTTGCCGGCATTATAAGGCACAAAGCCGGCGGCTAAAACGATTGCTCCGACACGAAATTCTACCGCCGCCAGAGGTGCTACCTCCGTGCCTTTTTGCTCCAGCGTTACATCAAATACCCCGGGACCACCGGTAATCTTTTTTATCTTAGACGAGATATAGACCTTAATATTTGGGTTTGCTTTTATCTCCTTGACCATTGTTTCGTGGGGTAATGATTGAAGCTCCTGATAAGGAGGTTGTTTAGGGAATTGTTTATAAAGTCTGGTTGAAAAACCACCGAGGGTTTGTTCCTTTTCCACAAGCACTACCTGACGACCGGCTTTGCCTGCCTCAATAGCCGCAGTCATACCCGTAACACCGCCACCAACCACCAGTATGGTTCTACTTATTTCGCCTTCGGGCTTATAAGGGATTGACACCTCAGTCTTTTGTGCCTTAACAATACCCATACGGAGGTAATCTTCTGCCATCATCTGGGTATCGTCATTGTTTAGAGGTAACACCTCTGGTATCGGTTGACTCCAGATAACCTGTTCCCGCAGATTCACCCGCTCCAGAATTTTATTGGTATCAAAGGCAAATACATCCTGGTTCACCCGTGAGGAGCATGCGGCGATGATTATGGTATTTACTCCCTCTGCCGCGCAATCGTTATTAATAATTCCAATCCCTTCCTCGCCACACAAATACGGATGAGTTTTACAGACAGAAACTTTATACCCCACGGTTGCCACCTTTGTGAGTTTTTCTATATCAAGCGACTCCCCAATCCCACAACCTGTACAAATATAAACACCTAATTTTTTATCCACAATTATCTCCTTTATTGCATCGGCATATAACGATATTGAGGTAAAAGAAGTCCGACATAGGCAAATTTCTTTTACCTCATGTTATCTGCCATTGCGGACAATTTAATATTATAATTAATGTAAAATAATTCTGCTTTCCACATTCAAGATGCGACCTTAATTAACTTGCATTATCTTCATAGTATTTTCTCCAAACAAGACAAATTTTAGCCAACAAAATCCAAATTTCATTAACTCTACTTCGTCTATTTTTATCCGCTCAATTAATTCCTCTTTAATATCAAAAACCTTCAAAAACTTACTTTCAAATATGAACCTTTTGAACTTATCTAAATTGTAACAGGTCATAAATGCCATTTCTAATTTATCAATATCTAACGGCTTGTGAAGTTTTGGATTAAGGGTAATCTCCTTGAATAACTCATTCATCTCATTATAAACCTTAACGCCCTGATTATTCTCCCATTCATTCACAGTCCATCCTTTATTCTCATTAAATCCGAGGCAATGCTCTTCACGAACAAAAAAGTAGAATTCCATATCCTCTTCCTTGTTGGTTGCCTGTCCAAGTGGATACATACGGCAAGCCCAAGGTCTATCTTCATATATCAAACATCCATCAGCCTTCACAAAAGGACATCCTTTATCTTCATTATCCTCCATTTTTAGTTGGATAAGTGGAAATATCGGGTTATTCCCCATAGAAAACAAGGTGTATTTTTCTAAAAATTCCTCTGATGAAAAATTAAGCCTGTTTTTTATGCGAAGAATATCGTAAGGAGTAAGCAGAATATTAATATCTCTACAACACCTCGTATAACACGCAAGTCCTTTATGACATGAGAATTTGAATTTACTTTCCAATGTAAGCCTTTGAGAATCCATTTTTATCCTTTTCTTTGTATCTGATTAGGGTCAGATATTGTGAAGGTAGCATGTAAACAAATTTGCATTCTACATTCAATGTGCAACTTTAATTAACTGCCCTATCATTTCTTCTCTCCTAACCATACACAAGATTATCCTGTTATTGCCAGTTCAATTCCTTTGGTTCTAATCTCATAAATTAATGGCACCCATGTATCTTCGAAAAATGCCTTTAAGGTTAAAGGTATTGGTTCTAACCGTGGGTCTATTCGGCTACCAAGACGGAAAAGAAGCATTTTTTCTTCAATTCTATCTTTACCAAAATCATCTGAAACAATAGCTACATCTATATCACTGTATTCTGTATTTTTACCTTCTGCATAGGAACCATACAGAATTACCTTATTTACTCTAATATGCCTCTTTGTCAGAATTTTAATCAATTTTTTTATTGGTGTTAAAATTGACTTATCAACCATTTATACACCTCTGCTATTTCTTTCATTTTCAGAAGAGTAAATTCCTCTGTGCATTTCTTGTAAAACTCCATTTGGTAATCAGGGTATCATCCTTCAAAATGAAACTCCATAAATTCCCCTAATTTCCCCAAAATTTCATCAGAAATCTTTATTTTTAACTTGCTCGCGAGTATAGGTAGAGAATGTATCCACGGTACATGCGATTGGTTATCTTTAACAAAAAGTCCTTTCAACAACTTTTCGAGGGCTAAATGTCCCATAAATAGAGCATAAGGAAATCTCTTTTTTTCAAACAAGGCATTTGCTGTTTCCAAATCGTATTCTGCACTTTCTCTCCAATAATTAACCGTTTTTTCAACATCAAACTCCATTATCCTTGCTCCCCCAAAAGATTCGCAAGATGCCATAACTCATAGAAAGAGGGATTAGGGTCAATCACCTCCAAATAAGTTAAATACTACATCGTTATTTATTTTATACTCTGAATAGCCCTCAGTGCCGCACCCGTAGCATCCTGAACCGATGAGGAGACATCTGCCGGCCTTTTAGCTACACCAGCCGCATAAATTCCATTGCCTTGCTCAGTACTGATAAATCCATTTTTATCACGATTGACATTCACCGACAAGCCATTTGTTGGTTGCATACCACAGGCTAAAACCACCATATCCACATTTACCCTGATTTTCTTGCCGGCTAATATATCTTCAGCCTCAACAATCAATTCCTTTGTATTTGCATCCTCCTCAACCGCGGCTACCTTACCTTTAATCAATGATACCTTTTCATCGCTTTTGACCTTTGTTAAAAAGTCCTCATACTTACCTGGTGTTCGCACATCAATATAAAACATAAAGGCTTGCGAGTCAGGAATAGCTTCGCGCAGATAGGT
>JBDRHR010000158.1:0-4076 GCA_043816605.1 Nitrospirota bacterium | reverse complement strand
GGTAGAAAATCAGCAAGCCGTCTGGCAATGGGATGTCCAGGATAATTATGGACAAAAGGTTGACAGCGGAATTTATATCTACATAGTTACCACCGAAGAAACCGAAGAGAGGTTAAAGAAGATAGGCAAGATAGCGGTGATACGGTAATTGTGTAATAAAGAGAGAATTAAAAAGTATAAAATATACCACGAATTGCACGAATGAAACGAATAAATACAAATAGATGTATGAAGTAACAAATTGACAAGGGAATATGTTGACAAGTAAAGCCTTATTTTCTTGATTCCTTGTCTTCTAATTTCTAAAATTCGTAAAATTCGTGTTATTCGTGGTAAAATTTTACTTGACTTTTTTCTCGTTTTTTGTTATTATTCATTAGGACTTAATATCTGAACGCTTGCTTGATTTAACAGGAGATTTTTATGCAAAAAAAACATAAACGAGGCAAGCCTCTTGGCTCAATAATCTTACGGGTATTAACCCTTTTATCTATTTTATTATTAATAGGGGTAGGCGGTATTGTTTTAAATATCTTCTTACCATCATCTTCTCAGGAAAAAATTGTTATAGTCCCGGATGTAACTTCGAAGAATTTAGTAGGTGCAGTTAATATTTTATGTAAGTATAAACTGAGGGTTAAAAAGGAATATGCGGGACATTCCTTACCTAAGAATTGCATTATTTCCCAGTTTCCTTTGGCAGGGACAAAGGTGAAGGCAGGCAGAAGAATAGAGTTAAAGGTAAGTTCCGGGAAACCGGTAGTGAGGGTTCCTGACCTCCAAAATATTAATATTATAGAGGCAAAACATAAACTTGATTCTTTAGCAAAGTTGCAACTCGGACAGCTATCTTATACCTATTCTGGAATAGAAAAAGATTGTATTATTGCTCAGAGTCCACTTCCAAAGACAAAGGTAGCAGAGGATTCTAAGGTGAATTTACTCATTAGCCAGGGGAATAAACCCGTTAGTTTTTATATGCCGGAGTTAGTCGGGATGAAACTCGAAGAGGCGATTAATCTAACTAAAAAGATAGGATTAAAGATAATCCGTATCCAGGAAGTAGCACTTCTGGCAGAGGTAGCACCTCGGGCAGAACAAATAGATGCTAAATATGAGCAGGGAACTATTATTAATCATAAGCCACATCAAGGTTATAGGGTTACAGTAGGAGATGGAGTACAATTATCAATTAACAATTATTAATTATTAATTGTTAATTGATAATATAAGGGAGAAAAAAGTAAATGAAAGTAGAACCGCCTGGTAATAAACCCTTACAAAGGGAAAAGGTTTCCTTAGTAGGGGTTAAGTCGTATGGTCCTGTGGTGAACTTAGAGGAGCATGTCCATCCTGATTGGTGGAAGCAAATATTTGGTTCAATCTACTTAAAAACAGATGCTGATGTCATAGATGACCAACAAATTACTACTAAAGAGGTTGATTTATTCTCAGAAATTCTTGAATTGTCACCGCAGAATAAAATTCTTGATTTATGCTGTGGACAGGGACGACATTCTATGGAACTCGCCGGTCGTGGATTTCTTAATATTGAAGGGTTCGACCGTTCACATTATTTGATTCAAAAGGCAAAAACTCAGGCAAAAAAAGAGGGTTTAAATGCTAAATTTAGAGAAGGGGATGCGAGAAAACTTCCCTACCCACCAGATACCTTTGATGTAGTCATGATTTTAGGAAACAGTTTTGGCTATTTTGAAACGATTCAGGACGATATAAGGGTTCTAAAAGAGGTTTTCCGTGTGCTGAAACCTTGGGGCAAACTTCTTATCGATATTAGTGATGGGGAATATTTAAGGGAACAATTTCAACCCAGGTCATGGGAATGGATAGATAAAAACCAATTCGTCTGTCGGGAGCGGTCACTTTCATTGGACAAACAACGGCTAATTTCACGAGAAGTGGTTAGTCATGTAAAAAAAGGTGTTATTGCAGAACAGTTTTATGCAGAAAGATTATATACCCGACAGAGTATTAGTGATGTCTTGAAAACCGTAGGTTTTAACGATATTTTCCAGAAAGATTTATCTACCTCTTCCCAGCGAAATCAAGATTTGGGAATGATGGAGCGACGAATTATTGTTACAAGCGTGGTCAGGAAAGAATGGACACCTATCAGAAAGAAAAAAGAAGAACTGAAAAATGTAGTTGTTATTTTAGGTGACCCCTCTAAACCCGACCCATTGAAGCCATTCTGTGTCTTTGATGATGACGACTTCTATACCATTGATAAATTGAAAAGTGCCTTAAGAGAATTAACCGGCTATCAGTTTACCTATCTTAATAATCACGACACCTTGTTTTATGATTTAATAAAATTGAAGCCTAAAATGGATATGATACTTAATCTATGCGATGAAGGTTATAACAACGACCCACGCAAAGAACTTCATCTTCCCTCTTTATTAGAGATGTTTGATATTCCCTACACCGGGAGTAATCCTCAATGTCTTGCCTTTTGTTATGACAAATCACTTGTGCGTGGAGTGGCAAAGGAAATAGGAGTTCCTGTTCCTGATGCCTTTTTTATCAAACCGGAGGATAACATCTTTGAACTTCCTATCGGATTTCCGGTGATTGTCAAACCTAATTTTGGGGATTCAAGTTTTGGAATAACCCAGAGGAGCGTGACAAATAACATTGAGGATTTGGTTAATGCTATTTCAGAAATCAGGGAGAAATTTGGATATGAAAAACCTATTTTAGTTGAGGAATTCCTTACAGGAAAAGATTTGAGTGTAGGAATAATAGGGAATTCTCCTGAATCTTACACTGTTTTACCAATTATTGAGGAGGATTATTCGGCTCTTCCCTCAGAACTCCCTAAAATCTGTGGATATGAGGCTAAATGGCTTCCTGATTCCCCTTACTGCAAAGTAACCTCTATTCCGGTTAATTTGTCGGATGAGGTAGAAAAATTTATCGTAGAATGTTGCTTGAAATTGTTTGAAAGATTGGATTGTAGAGATTATTCCCGATTTGATTGGAGGCTTGATGCAGAAGGCAATCCAAAATTACTTGAAGTAAATCCTAATCCAGGTTGGTGTTGGGATGGTCATCTGGCAAAAATGGCAAAAATTGCGGGTATATCATATACCCAGATGTTAGAGGATATTATCCAATCCGCTGAACAGCGACTTGGAATTCAGATAACAAGCGGTAGGAAGAAAGAGGAGGAGAATATTAGACCTATGGCTATTGCCGTGTGAGTAAGCATTCAGGGATCAGGGAGCAGGGGTCAGGGAGCAGGGAAGAAAGAAGAGTTTTTCCCCCTCCCCCCTGATCCCTGACCCCTGCCCCCTTAAAAAGATGGACAATACAGCATTTTTCAACACAGATTTATTTAAATGGGTTATCTTGCCGGTTCTTATTTTTTTGGCAAGGGTTTGTGATGTTACGCTTGGAACATTGCGGCTTATCTCTATTACTCGGGGAAGAAAATGTCTGGCGGTGTTTGTTAGTTTTTTTGAGATATTGATTTGGCTGATTGCTATGACCCAAATCATGCAACATCTAACCAATGTTTTTTATTATCTTGCCTTTGCCGGTGAGTTTGCCACAGGAACCTTTGTGGGGATGTGCTTGGAAGAGAAATTGGCTATGGGTGTTCTCCTTGTTCGAATTATTCCTCAAAAAAATAGTACTCAATTGATAAATTTTCTTAAATCTGCTAATTATGGAGTTACAAGCGTCAATGCCCAGGGAGGGACAGGACCTGTTCAGATAATTCACACTATAATCAAGCGTAAAGACCTTCATGAAGTGTTAGGTATCATTGAAAGATTTAATCCAAACGCCTTTTTTACTGTAGAGGATGTCAAGTCTATGAGCGAAGGCGGCGTATTTCCAAGGAGGTCTCCCCGATTATTTAGATTTTTCGGGAAGGGGAGTGATTAGCAACAGAAATGAGAACGGGTGTAATGGGTCAGTTATTAGTGGGAACGGGAAGATACCAAAACTGTAAAATGGATACTGTAAAATGAAAAATGTAAAAGTAAAATAAGAAAATAGCCTGTCGTATCTGTTTAATTTAATCCTAAATTTTAAATTTTTCATTA
>JBDRHR010000157.1:0-13801 GCA_043816605.1 Nitrospirota bacterium | reverse complement strand
TGTTTTTTACCCTGGGTTAATTAAAATCCGTAACATTTTGCATCAGTTTAACCTTTAACGCCATTACTGTCCCCAATTGCAGGGACAAAAAAGTTAAATATCGGCTCATTTTTTTCTTGACATTTCACCGCAGGACTTTTTTATTAAGATTACTATAAATATAAGATTACCATAAATAATAGGTCGTTGTCAAGAAAAAAATCCACAGATTTCACAGAATCCTATATGACTTATAGGACATATATGACCTATAAATTTCTACGACCTGAAAGATGTACATGAAATAGTTAAGCCGAGCATTAAAAGGCTACAACCCAGCCAAACTACCCCTACCCCAGGGTCTTTGACTACCTGCAATCCACTGTAATAAAAATGGTGAAAGTCTTTATCTACATCTACTTTATAACTTGCCTGGTAAAATCGTATCCCTTTATAATTTAACGGATAATTCACCTCAATAGTTTTAGTCAGAATTTCTTTTCCGTTCTCAATGATAGAAAGATTACTTTTGTAGTCCTTTATCATTTTAGAATCAGGGTAGTATTCAAGCCAAAATTTATTTAATTTTATATAAAAATTAGTCTGGGGGACCTGTTGTACCTCTCCTTCCTTCAGGTAGAGATAATCCTTAAATCCCCATAAACTACCTATTAGTCCACCTGAAAGGATGATAAGGAAACTAAGATGGGTAGCAAAATAACCAAGTTGTCTGGGGTTTGTGAGAATTTGCCGACCCGGTTTAAACCTATTTAAGGCACAGGTGATAATGTTGAGGCTTAAAAATCCCAATAATCCAACAAACCACCAGGAATGATAGACATCGGTTATGGATAATATCTTAAAAAGCAGGTAGAGATTATAGCCATATTTTTCTATATAAAGGTAATGCTGTTCATTTTGAGGAATGATGGTGCCGATAATCGCCAGTGCGGCAAGGATGATTAATAAAATGAAGGTCAATTTAGGTGAGCAAAAGAATTTTTTCAATATCCAACCTCCATTAAACACAATCCTTGTGGAGGGGCGAGTGCACCCGCTTTAGCCCGGTTTTTTGATTCCAGAATATCCCTAACCTCCTCTGAAGTAAGTTTTCCTCTGCCGACATGGAGTAAAGTCCCAACAATAGTCCGAATCATACCGGGTAAAAAGGCATTTGCCTTAAAATTAAAATGAATAAACTCACCTTTCTTATCAATCCCCAATTTCTCCATATTTCGTACCGGATTTTTCACACTCTTTATCTCCGAGGCAAAGGCACTAAAATCATGTTCCCCTACAAGAAAACCGGAGGCTTTGAGCATATCTTCTAAATGGAGAGGACACGGTAACCAATAGGCATAACGGCGATAGAATACATCGGGATATTTAGCCGTAAGGATTGAGTACCTATATCTTCGGAACTTAGCCGAAAATCGTGCATGGAAGGTATCTTCTACCCGGCAGGCGTCATAAACCACTATATCTTCAGGTAACCGGCTATTTATTGCCTTTGGGAAAACCTCAATAGGGATAGTGGAATTGGTAAGGAAGCAAACCACCTGAGATTTTGCATGGACACCGGCATCAGTTCGGCTGGCACCAATAAATTTTACCTCCTCAGAGGTTATTTGTTTTAACGCCTTTTTCAGTGTATCACTGACGGTATTTCCATCCGGTTGTGTGGCAAAGCCGTGATAATTTGTGCCATCATAGGCTAAAGTAAGTTTGATGTTTTGCATACAGATAATTCAAACCTTAAAAAACTCCATTTTTATCGTTTTTGGGAAAAATTTGGTAAAATTGGGTTATTGTGTCCTTTTGAACGCAATCCCTATACCTGCACCTGGGTACCAGTGTTTATACGGTTTTTCCTGAAAGAAAATAAATTGTCGTCCTATGACTATAGAAAAATTTAACAGTTTGTCGGTAGCATGGGAATTATCGCCAAGAACTATCGCCTGAGGAGATAATTTATCTAAAATTATCTCGTATTCTTTTGCCTCATATTCAGGGGAATGGTCGCTATCATTTATGAACAAATCTATTTTTTTGTTTAAATTCATTAGTGATTTTATTGAGTCGCCATACAATACTTCTCCATATTCTTTGTATTTTCCCGACAGCAAGTATCCAGCATTAGGATTTATATCAGTACCATAATAATAGCCTTCATATCCTTCTTCTTTATTCTTCATTAAAGCCGCTGTCAGCACACAAGCCCCTATTCCTTTATCAACTCCTGTTTCTACAACTATTTTTGGTTTTATTGCCCTCACGAAGGCATACCAACCAATCCTTCTTCCAAATCGTGCCTCAGAGTCTGCGGCAAATCTCCCGCTATTATTTTTGGTTATTGTCTCAATGTGTTGTTTCAGCACAACATCTTTATCTATCTCCGAGATATAGCCCATGATTTCACCGTAGCTTTTATTTGTAATATTGGCCATAAGGGATGCTAAATACCGTTTATTATTTGGGGTTAAATCATAGGTAAAATTGGTAAATTCCCGGGATTTAAATAACCAGGAAAATAAAGATGACAATATGCCTGTAAAATATTCAAAGGCTATTTTCGCCCGAAAAACGAAAAGAATTGCTGTCCCAAGTAACGGAATTCTCACCAGAATATGTTTTTGTCGGGTGAACATCTTCAACAACCTCCTTTAACATCAGTCCTTAATCTTATATAAATAACAGACTCCATTGGTATGTAAAAGGTCAAAATACTTATTTAATATTTCCTCATTCCAAAGAATGGTAGGATATCTATGCTCAGTAAAGTATTGATTCCTATTGATAAATATATAATGGATATTATTCTTTTTTAGGCTACTCAATATTTCATTTATATTAGATGATGTGTGAACAATTGTTCCTTCTACACTTGTGTGAGAGTGAACAAATTGTACCTTAAAATAATAACTTTGGGTTTCATTGATAGAAAGCATCTTGTCTGAAATAGAAAGATGAGTATTAATATAATCCGCCATGCTGTAGAAATCTAAGTTTTTCCTGAGGAAACTATCTCTTGATTCAATACCAAAGATTACCGGTAATGCCCGGTGCGACCATCCTTTAGCCGTTAAGAAGGCATAAGCATAAGCCCACCAACCACAGATTAATCCGATTAAGACAATAACGCATATTTGCTTATGTAATTTACCTTTTTCTAATATCTTGCCTGCCCCATAAGCGGCTAATACACATAAGACAGGAGATAGAGGTACAAAGAAATATCTATCACTCATAAATGCAAACTTGCTACCGATTAAAAGATGAATAAGAGAGAAAATCAAGATGAAATTTATCCCTATCGGATTTTTCTTAAAACCAGGAATACTAAATAGAATAAGAAAAAGTAAAGGAAAAAACTGAATATTAAAGTATAAAAGTCCATTAATTAGTCTGTATGGGTCATCTTGATAATACATTTTAAAGTTCCTAATCATATCCAGGAAACCTACAATTCCTAATTGAAAACCTTTTAATGAAGAATTCCACACATTTTCTATAAATGGATTACAATTAGAAGCGTTAACCCCAGGCAAGATAAATGGAGAGACAGGATTATTCGTATGAATGTAAGCTTTTATCATCCATGGAGAGAACACCAAAAGAAATAGTAATCCAAAAATGAGATTATATTTAAAAATTGAGGTGAAATTTAGTCTTATTTCTTTCTTGGTCATTTTAATAAATATAATGGTTAACGGCAGTAAAGTTAAAGTAATTCCTCCCCAGTATTTTGTCCCTATAGCGAATCCACAGGTAACCGCAGAGATTATTAACCATCCTTTTTTTGAAAACTCAAGCCATCCTGAGAAGGTATAGACCGCTAAAATTATATAAAATGCTAATCCGAGGTCATTCATACATGTTCCAGAATAGACTATTATTGAAGGCAGACTGCTATATAAAATAGCTCCTAAAAGTGCTATTCTAAAGTCACTAAATTTTCTTAGAATTAAAACAATACTCAATGTCCCTAAAAAACCATAGAAAGAAAGAATTAATTGAGCAACCAAATCATTTCTGACTAACATCCCTAATGTGTACAGCATTTCTAATAAAAGTGGCACTTCTGAATTAGCAAATATCTTTGATACATCATATATTTTGTGGAATTCAATAAAATATCCTGGTAATGCCAGATGATAAAGAAGGACATCACTGGTCATTGGAGGGATATAAGCCTTTAGGAAATTAAAGAAGGTGCAAAGACCAAATATAATTAAAAGAACGATAGTAACTTTATCCAATTTTTTAAAATTTATGAATTTTACCCTTGGGATTATCCCCTTCAATTCATAAATAAACAGGATGTCTAATAGAATTATTAAGGTATAAGCTACCACCGGATAAAATAACCTACTAAATCCTAATCCTAACATAATAAGTGAAAGTAATCCTAATCCTATACCTACATTTAGGACAAATTCTTCTAATAAGGAAGGTGGTTGGATTTTAACACATTTTACTAATCTTCTGCCTAAACCAAATGCGGCACAAATTATAGTTAATAACCAGAATAATTCAATCATCTTTTCTCCTTTTACTACTTATGGTAATGTCAAAAACCTTTACCTGAATTTCTCTTAACTCTCTATATTTTCAAGATACGTACGATTTCTTTTTATGACACTCAGGAAACCTTCTGAAAAATCCCTGATTAGACCTTTTTTAACACGGCTTTAATGACGCCAGTCCTCCTGAAAAGTTTTTGCAAATAATTTAAAGGAATGAAAGCGAATAAGAGGTATTTGTAGTACCATGTCCTTCCTTTCTTGATGGGACAACGGAAGGTGGAAAAATTTTGGAGGAAATTTTGCACGGAAAGACTCCAGTGATCAGTATTTAATAGATAAAAAGTCTTTTGAAGAACAAAGCCAACCTTTGAGGACATAAGGGCCAGTGAGCAAGGCGAAAAAAGAAATGTGTGCCGAGGTACGTGAAGTCCACCCCAAAATTTCTTTGCCAAATAGAAATCCCAACTTTCGTAATTGGGTGTTTCGAGAATCAGGTAACCCTCTTTCTTTAAATGGGCATGTGCCAATTGCATTTCATGGACGGGGTCCAAGACATGTTCAATCAGATTGTTCATTATAATGAGATCAAAAGTTTCACTATCGGGAAGGTCCGAAAAAGTGCCCGTAATAATATTTCGCCCTTTTGCTCTACCTTTAGTAGCAATTTCGTCTTTGAATTCGATACCAACACATTCTATTTCTGGACATTGTTCGCGAAGCAAATTAAAATAAGGGGCATCAGCACATCCCACATCGAGGAGGCGCCCCCTCTGACCGACCAACTTTAAATACTCTTGAAACCGAAAATAATAGACCAACCGATACAAGAAAGAAATTACTCCTACATCAGATGTATAGAACCCATGATAATCTTCAGGATAAAAGGTTTTCAACTCTTCTAATGTAGGCATAGGGAAAAGCACCATTAAACCGCAGATTGGACACTGATAAAAATCAAATTCCCCCAGAACGCCATATTCCCAGTCGTGGACTTTCTTGATTACCAACTTCAAATTTTCTCTTAGACAAAGAGGGCAATTTAATTTCATTGGTTCACCAAATACTTTCGGATGAATTCTTCGTTCATCGCGGGCAAACAATCTTGACATTTTTTCAAGTTATAGTAAGGGTTTTTCAGCATCTCTAATTGAATTTCCTTCAACGATTTTTCACGAACATTGCCGTAGCGAATCTGGATAAGGGGACAGGAAACGACATCGCCATACGGTTGTAACCCAATTTTTTCTCTTGCCGCCGGGCATTTTATGCTTGTCAGACTAGAATATAAATCAGACCGATTGTTCCAACTAAGTCCCAAAAGCCAATAAAAATAAAGCTTGGATTCTTCGGTCAGCATAATATCCATGCGATTTTGAAATGCCCCTGTTAAACAACATGGCGTTATCTGCAACAAACACCCTAATTTCTTAGCGATATAAACTGTGTAAATTATATCGTCAGTTTTGACTTTTTCGTTGGTCAAAATAGTATTGAGAATTACACGAATGCCCAGGCGTTTACAAAACCGGATGTTGTCCAAGATCTTTTGATAACTTCCTTTGATCCGATTCTTGTCATGGTCCACTTCAAAAGCGGAATCGAAGCCCATTTCAATTGAATCGAGACCGCACTCTTTGAGTTTTTCAAGTTTTGCTTTTGTAAGTAAAGTTCCATTTGTACATAGATGGACATAACAACCGTGATGTTTTTTGATATACATGGTTAAGTCGTAGACCATTTCCTCTTCGAGCATGGGTTCTCCGCCATTAATAGCAAATTGAAATGCGCCGAGTTCAACAGCCTGATCAACAACATTTTGGAATTCCTTTAGACTGAGCTTTTGGGTCTTCTCCTTTTGGGAATCAAATTGCAAGCGACAAGAACATTGCTCACATCGAGAATTGCACCGGTAGGTTACCGCCAATTCTAGAGAGCGCAACAAACTGCTTTTCCCACGAACCGCAGAGACAAATCCCCGAATAACACAAGGCCAGATCAATGGATGATTGAGAATTATATAGGCGCTTTGAATAGTGCGATTGATATGCATTCGTAAAAAAGTATATTTCCTTCGCCATCGACTGTTCTTGGTGCGATCAAAATCTCGGTGATATTTTTGGGGATCGATTTCTGAAAAAATCTGCCCTAAATTCATAAGTATTACCCTCTATGGAAAATTAAAAAAGTATCATTAGAAAAGACTTAATACCAATCTATCACGACCAATAAATAATTTCTGAACTTTTGCAAATTTTGGAATTATTCCCCCAATTACACTTCATATAATTCTTTCGGTAAAATAGAATCTTTGTCGATTCTTTACTTCTTCAAAATAAAAACCCGGGAAAATGCCATAATTCTATAAATCGGATTTGGCACCCAATGTCTTGTTATGTAAGTTCTTTCAAGAATAAAATTTGCCTCTTTTGCCATATTTTTTATTTCTTTTAAAGAATAAGGAATGTCATATGGTTGATAACTTTTCATGAAGCCGAATCTTCTAAAAATTCGCAATAATACTTCTGTAATAAGTTCTCTATTGGGAGTTTGCAAAATAACCACTCCATTATCCATCAATACTCTATAAGCCTCTTTCAACACAGGACCGGCATTCGGAATATGCTCTAACACATCAGTACATGTAATACTTAAAAAGACTTTATCCTTAAAGGGGAGAAAATGCGCATCAGATTGTAATATTTGGAGTCCTTTACTTTTTGCAATCCTACATGACTTTATACCATAATCGATTGCTACAGTTTTCTTAATCTGATTAATTAACTCTGTTCCATCTCCTCGTCCAGTCCCTATATCCAAATGTAATCCTTCCAATGGTATTAAGTTCAACAGGTTAGATATTCTATATCTTCCATAATTAGGCTGTAGCGTTTCCCACGGAACATTATCCCATTCGTTGTATAAATTAATTTTCATTTAAGAATTTTCCCACCTTGTATCTTTAGTGACTTCGTGACTGAGCTATTACCCTTATTTTTTATATATTCATTACACCTTAATAGATATTCCATGTATAATTCATACATTTTCTTTATGTTTTGAAAGACAATACTATCTTTATATTCTCCGTATTCATGCACAATTCTGTTTCTTAAACCAGCTGTAGAGGCAAGTTTTTGGGCTAAATCTATAGAGATAATACAAGCCTCCCCCATCTTAATAAAGGAGTCGTAATAACTTTCAGGCACCTTTTTCCCCTCTATTGTTAAAATAATCCCGTTTAGGTCACTGGCTACCTCAACCAACAATTGCAACAATCTCTCAGTCCCTCTTTTTGTTATATTCTTCTCCATATATTTTTTATAACTTATTTCCCTTAATTCAGATAATTCCCCAAGATATTGAGTAAGAAACAATAATTTTTCTCTAAGGATATCTAATTCACTTTGCAACTATTAACCTCCTTATCTCTTTTTCCAAAAAAACCTCTTTTAATCTTCTAAATTTATTACTCTCCCAATATTTCTTATATGCGGTAATGGAAAATCTTAAGAAGTTACCCTTCTCCTTTTCATAGATAGGCTTACCTTTAATGGCAACCTGAAAAAGTAAAAGGGGAGAGACATAATTCAAAACAACTATATCTAATCTGTCTGTTCGCAACAGATGGATGAAATCCTCCAATATTTTCTCTTCCTGGACATTAGTTGGTGGTTTATCAAATAATATTCCTAAATCAATATCACTATTTTTAGAAAATTTCCCTGAGGCATTAGACCCAAAAAGGATAATCAGGGTTATTTTATGAAAAACGGCTATCTCTTGCAATTTAATTTGATTAAGATGTATCATCTTTTAATAACCTTTCCTTATTGCCTTAATTTTTGCTGGCTGATAGAAGGATACCCTCCTAACCAATCCTTAATATCCACTCGCCATGATATGCCCCACAAAGGTTAAAGGCAAGAAATTAGTAATAAAAATTATTATCAGTATCTTTCAATGCTGGATACTCTTTGTCTTTTTTTGAAAGAGTTGGATTCCTAACGGGCCAGTTAATTCCAATATCCGGGTCGTTCCAGATTATTCCTCTTTCATCTTCAGATGAATACTCTGCGGTACATTTGTAAGTAACCTCGGCTATATCGCTTAAAACAACAAATCCATGGGCAAAGCCAGGAGGGGTATAAAGTATATGATGATTTTCTTCAGATAATTCAATTCCAACCCACTGTTTATATGTAGGAGACCCTTTTCTTATATCCACCGCTACATCATAAATTTTACCTTTCAGACATTGTATTAATTTCCCTTGCGATTTAGGGATTTTTTGATAATGAAGTCCTCTCAGAACATTTTTGTCTGACTTTGAATAATTATCCTGAACAAAATTTTCCTTTATGCCTACATTAGCAAAATCCAAATATTTATAGGTCTCCATAAAAAAGCCTCTTTCATCGATAAAAACCTTTGGCTTTATAAGTATAATTTCAGGAATTGATAGTCTCTCAAAATCAAATGGCATATTAGCCCTCACTTAATTAAACGCAAGATGTATTGTCCATAACTATTCTTCTTTAGAGGTTCGGCTAATCTCAACAACTGCTCTTTATCTATATATCCTAAAGAATAGGCAATCTCCTCTATACAGGCTATCTTTAACCCCTGCCTTTTTTCGATAATGGCCACGAATTCTGTGGCTTCAAGAAGGCTTTCCTCTGTTCCTGTATCAAGCCAGGCATATCCTCTTCCGAGAAGCTCAACCCTGAGGTTACCCTCTTCTAAATATCTTTTATTCACATCTGTTATCTCCAGCTCTCCCCTCCACGAAGGTTTAATATCCCGGGCAATTTTAACAACATTATTATCATAAAAATATATTCCTATAACGGCATAATTAGACCTGGGTGCTTTAGGCTTTTCTTCAATAGACAAAACTTTTCCCTCTTCATTAAACTCAACTACGCCATATCGCTGTGGGTCCGTAACATAATAACCAAACACCATCCCACCTTTCAATGTACTTACATCTCTAACGCTCTTTTCTAACAAATCAGTTATCCCATTACTATAAAAGATATTATCTCCTAAAATAAGGCAGACATCATCATTACCAATAAATTCCTCTCCAAGGATAAATGCCTCCGCCAGTCCATTTGGATGAGGCTGTTCTTTGTAAGAAAATTTTAATCCTAAATTAGCCCCATCCCCAAATATCTCTTTGAATCTGGGCAAATCATGTGGAGTTGAGATTATCAGTATCTCTCTTATGCCCGCAAGCATCAGGACAGATAAGGGATAATAAATCATGGGTTTATCATAGATAGGTAATAACTGTTTACAAACACCCAATGTTATAGGATAAAGCCTTGTGCCACTTCCTCCAGCAAGAATAATTCCTTTCAATTTTAACCTCCCCTGAAATAGTTTTCCCTACATCAATCTACATCTGTAAGCGTTCAGACTACAGCAAAACAGTGGAAGAAAAACTGTAAAATGAAAAATGTAAAATGAGAAGATGAAACCCACATGACCTTCAATCACAAAGGATGATGAAAATTTGGGGTTAAGGAGTTCCTCGAACCCTGTATTTTAGGTGAAAGAATAATTTATCTGTGAATCTGTGGCAAACATTTTCAATGCCACAGATTCACAGATTGAAGTATGCAATATTCCGAAGATAAATATCTATTTTCAGATGAAAAATCGGTTTTTACCGCTAAAGTATAAGATTGATTCTTCAATTTTTCATTATCTATTTTACAGATTACAGTTTTAAGGCGTAAGTCCTTGTTGGGTAACCAACAATATCTTTTAATTCCACAATTTCTCAATTAAACTCTGCTTATTTATTTTTAGGTAATTAGCAATATCAGTTAAAATACAACTTAATGTTCCTATTTTTAAAGACTTGTGTTTGGGTATAGTAATCTGATACTCTCCCTTTATAATGGTTATTAATCTCATATGACTACCTGTTTGTCGAGTAATTTGGAAATCATACCTTTCAAGAAGTTTAGCTAATTCTTCTCCACTTACATCTCTTGGAAGCTTCATACTGCGATTACCTCATCTTTTACCATATGAAGTCTAACAATATCAGGCATTTGGTGTTGTTCAAAATGGCACTTTACAGCATCTATAATTGCTATTCTTAACTCTTCTAATGTTTCACCTTCTGTATAAATGGAATATCCTAATGCCTTTGCTTCATATCCTCCTTCTAATGATTCTTCAACAAGAAATATTACCTCTTTATCCATCTTATGTTACTTCCTCCCTCTCATAAACTTATCATACCACAGTTCAAATATCAATAATGTCCATAATTGTTTGCGGTTGTCCTTTTTCCCCTCAAAATGTTCTTCAAGTAACTTTTTGATGCAGGTATAATTAAAGAAACCTTCCCGCTTGATTTTATCTTCCGCAAACACATCTAACACAAATTCCTTTAATTCATCCTTAAACCACCTGGCTACAGGAATACCAAATCCCTTCTTTTTCCTGCCGGCAATTCCTTTGGGAAGTATGTCTTTAACGGCTTTTTTAAGAATATACTTGGTGGTTAATCCTTTTAATTTAAGATGTGGTGGTAATTTTGCCACAAACTCTACAAAGGTATAATCTAAGAAAGGTGCCCTGACCTCTAATGAATTAGCCATACTGGCGCGGTCAACCTTGGCTAAAATATCCTCCTGAAGGTAAAATTTCATATCAAGGTAAAGCAACCTGTCAAGAAAGTCTCTGGCATCGCTTTTTGCCAGAGACACCTTTATATCCTCAAAAGAATCACTATCTTTTAGTATATCACAAACTTCTTTAGAAAGCAACCCTTTTTTTTCAGTTGGGCTAAATGAACCCAGCCAGATGTAATTGCGAATCTCTGGAGGGTAGGGAATGCCTGAAATAAATTTTTTAGCCTGAAAGTCAAGACTAATATTAGCCGTCGAAACAGGTAAATTATTGATTGCCTTCTCAATAATTCCTTCTCGAATGAATTGAGGTATTTTTTCGTAAAGATGGGCTAACCGATGGGCTTGATAGGTAGGATAGCCGGCAAATAATTCATCCCCGCCATCTCCACCCAAAGCTACGGTTACATATTTACGGGTGAATTGAGAAAGCAGGTAGGTAGGAATAATCGAGGCATCACCTAATGGCTCATCCAATACACAAGCTATTGTCGGCACAATTTCTATCATCTTCTTTGGGCTGAGAATGTCTTCGTAATGAGATGTCCCAAAATATTGAGCTACCTGGCGGGCATATCCTGATTCATCAAAACTTTGGTCTTCAAAACCAATGGAAAAGGTTTTAACCTGTCCTGGAGCTAATTCTGACATCAAGGCAGTAACAGTACTTGAGTCTATCCCGCCACTTAAAAAGACGCCCAGGGGCACATCACTTATTAGCCGCCTTTTAACCGAAGCCCTAAGTAAGGACAAAAGTTCCTCACTGTATTCCTCCTCACTCTTTATCTTCTCATCATGCCTGAAGCTGACATCCCAGTATTGTTCTACTTTTACCTGTCCCTCCATGTTAACCGTCATTATATGTCCTGGGGATAATTTCTTAATCCCCTTAAAAATGGTACTTGGAGCAGGAATATACTCAAAGGTAAGGTATTTACTTAAGGAAGGTAGGTTAATCTCTCTTTGGACATCCGGATGAACCAGGATTGACTTTATTTCCGAGCCAAAGATAAATTGGTTGTTGACTTGAGTATAATGCAGGGGTTTAATACCAAGCCTATCTCGAGCCAGAAACAAGAGGTTCTTTCTCTTATCCCATAAACAAAACCCAAACATACCATTTAACTTTGTTACACATTGTGGACCCATTTCTTCATAGAGGTGAACGATAACCTCGGTATCGGTGCGGGTATAGAAGTGATGCCCATTTTTTTCTAAATTCCCCCGCAACTCCTGGAAGTTATAAATTTCACCATTATAGACTACCCAGATAGTTTGGTCTTCATTATGAATAGGTTGGTGACCACTGACAAGGTCAATGATATTTAACCGACGCATGCCCAGTCCAACATTTTTTTCGAGATAAATCCCTTCATCATCAGGACCTCGATGCCGGATTACCTCACACATCTGGTGGAGGACTTCTTCCTTAATTACTCCTTGTTCCCGGCTGAAATAGCCACAAATCCCACACATCTTTTTTATCCCCTACCAGTATTTATTAATTTTTTAACTAAATAGACAGGCTTGGCTTGAGATTCATAATAAGTTCTCATAATTATTTCCGCTAACAATCCCATCATAATTAATTGTATCCCAAGAATACCTAAAAAGACCGCCAATAGTAAGAGTGGATTTTTATGAACCCAAATACCATAAGCATATTTTTGGAAGATGGTAACAGCTCCAACCATTACCCCAACCAGGCCTAACAAGGCACCAAATCCACCAAAGGCATAGATAGGTTTGGTAGCGTAACTGCAGAAGAATTTTACGGTGAACAGGTCAAGGATGACCTTCATGGTTCTTGAAAGTCCGTATTTTGTCTTACCATGTCGTCTTGGATGATGCGTAACCACTACCTCGGTTATTTTGCCACCAGCCAAAGAGGCATAAACCGGAATAAACCGATGCATCTCACCATAAAGCTTAATATTTTCTATTACCTCTTTGCGGTAGGCTTTTAAGGTGCAACCATAATCATGGAGTTTAACTCCAGTTACCAAGGAGATTAATTTATTAGCTAAGACAGAAGGGATTCTGCGAGTAATCCATTTATCCTTACGATTTTTACGCCATCCACTAACTACATCATAGCCCTCCTCAATTTTATGCAAGAATTTAGGGATGTCTTCCGGGTCATTCTGCAAATCCGCATCCATAGGAATTAAAATTTCTCCTTGTGCATGGTCAAACCCAGCCGCAATAGCCGCTGTCTGACCAAAATTCTTACGAAACTGAATTACCTTTGTCCTTTCATCTACTTTAGCAATTTCAGCTAATATTTCAAAACTCCTATCCTGGCTTCCATCATCAACATAGATTATCTCGTAGGATTTGCCTAAATTAATCAGGGCATTAGTTATTTTAGAATGAAGCTCCGCAATATTGTCTTCTTCATTATAAACAGGCAATATAATTGATAGAGCAACCATTGATTATCTCCTTTAAAGTAAATATATTACCACTGATTTGGATTTATGTCAATAAAAATTTTGCATCAAGGGTAATGGGTCACTGAATTGGGATATTATACCAATTTCACTAAATTTTTGCCTAATAAGGTATGAAAATAATGCCACCCCTTCGGGGTTTAATTGTAATTGTTTAACAATTGCTATAATAATGTCATCCCTTCGGGATTAA
>JBDRHR010000156.1:0-17750 GCA_043816605.1 Nitrospirota bacterium | reverse complement strand
CATTTTACAGTATCCATTTTACAGTATTTCATCCCTTATCTTTGAGTAACATGTTGTCAACCATAGACTTATAAAGACAGAAAAAGATGTGGGTAAGGATAAGCCTTCAAAGGGGGGAATATGGCACAATCCCGTTTTATTCCCCCTTTGAAGGGGGTTAGGGGGATGTTTTCCCCCCGTAACTGAAGGATTACTTAAAATCTTCTTTTTTACTTCCATAAGTTCCACATAGGGATTTTCCACTTCTTTTGTTCTCAAGTTAAAGTCTACCCCTACCTTTTTTTAGATTAAGTATAAAATCAATCATCAGGTCATCGCCACGAACAAGGAGTCGTTTTAGGCAGTATGGGTCAGATATGGGCAGACTTACTTTTCCTTGTTTTATTCCGCAGGCAAAGGAATATCCCGTCTCTTTGACTATTTGTTTAATTTTATCATCATACGCTCCTGCTCCATAAGGATACGAAAAGGCAATAATTTTGGTGTTTAATCTTTTTTCTAATTCTTTCTTGCAACCTTCTATTTCGTTTTTTACTTCATCATTGGGTATTTTGAGCAAATTTGGATGGGTCTTAGTATGTCCCCCAAATTCTATGCCGTAGATTTGCATCTGTTTTAGTTGGTTTGGGTTAATCTCCAATCGCTGGGCAATTAAGAACATAACCGACTTAAAGCCAAATTCTTTGAGTATCGGGAAAGCCTGAGTATAGTTGTTTTCCTTGCCGTCATCAAAGGTGATAATTACTGGATTATTAGGTATCTGCCCATTTTTTAACTCCTTAAAGGTAATAGGCGAATACCCATGTTTTTTCAAATATGCCATTTGCTGCCTGAATTTTTTAGCACTTACCCATAACTTCTTATTTTTCTCATCCTTTGGTGACAAACCAATATGATGATACATTAAGATAGGCATACCCTCTTTATTTCTTCTCCACCAATTCCATCGGCAGGAAAAGGCAATAAACCAGAGGATAGCAAATACTAACAATGAATACATCACCTTCTCCTTTTTTCTATTTTCGTAAGCATTCAGTAATCAGGTATTAGCCTTCAGCTCTAACCATCACCCTTCGACAAGCTCAGGGTGACACATTGTCATGGTGAGCCTGTCGAACCATTGTCTTACCTGATACCTGATTACTAAAGGCTTACATTTACATATAAAGAATAACAAAAAATGGGGAAAAAGTCAAGGAAAAACATGTTGACTTTTTAGCAAGTGAGTGATAGAATAAAAAATAAGGGGTATGAAAAATGGATTTTTTAAGGGAAGAATTAGACAGGTTAGAAAAAGAGGGATTATATAGAAAATTAAAGGTAATTGATTCTTGTGAGGGACCTACGATTAAGATTGCTCAAGATGAATACATCCTTTTATCCTCCAATGATTACTTAGGATTAACCCGACACCCAAAGGTTAAAGAAAAGGCAAAAGAGGCAATTGAAAGATTTGGCTGTGGCAGTGGTGCCTCAAGATTAATCTCTGGAACTCTTTCACTCCATTGTGAATTAGAAAAAAAATTGTCGGAATTTAAAAAGACAGAGTCGGCTTTAGTTTTTGCATCCGGTTATGCGGCTAATCTTGGGGTAATTTCAAGTTTGACAGGTAACGGCGATGTTATTATTATCGACAAGCTAAATCATGCGAGTATAATCGATGGTTGTAGGTTAAGTGAGGCAGATTTAAGGGTTTATCCTCACAAAAATATGGTTTCCCTTGAAAAAATCCTTAAAAAAACTCAAAATTACAGACTTCGATTAATTATCACTGATGGGGTATTTAGTATGGATGGGGATATTGCTCCTCTGCCGGAGATAATAAATTTAGCTAAAAGATATAATGCTTTAGTTATGGTTGACGATGCCCATGGAACCGGGGCATTGGGAAAAGAAGGCAGGGGAACAGTGGAGTATTTTGATTTAGAAGGGAAAATTGATATTCAGATGGGAACTTTAAGTAAGGCATTAGGGAGTCTTGGTGGATTTATTGCGGGTTCCAAAATCTTAATTGAGTACCTCATAAACAAGGCAAGGAGTTTTATTTACTCTACCGCCCTTTCACCAGCACAAGTAGCAGCGGCGTTAGCCTCATTAGAGGTAATTCAAGCAGAACCCGAACTTCAACAAAAACTATGGGAAAATGTTAAATATTTAAGAGAAGGACTGCAAAACATAGGATTTGATACGATGGGAAGCCAGACCCAAATTATACCTGTATTTATTGGGGATACGGATAAAACGATACAGGCATCAAAATTCCTCTATGAAAATGGTATCTTTGCCCCAGCCATAAGACCTCCTACCGTTCCCAAAGGAAAATCACGCCTAAGACTAAGTTTGATGGCAACACATACAAATTCTCACCTTGATAAGGTTCTTTCTACATTTAAAGCACTTCAACAGAAATTTCCCAACCCAAAAAAGTAAAAGCTCATAATTTATAGGCTAAATAGGGACAAAGACACCTACCTTTTTCCCGAAAAAGCATTTTTTTGCTTTTAGGTTTTGAATTTTAAATCCTGCTTGGATTCTGGATGTTAACTGCTTCGTTGTTAAAAGCTGACTTTTGTCGCAATATTCCATCTATCCCTAAAAAACTTCTCACACTCAATGTACCCATTAAAATCATACTCAAAAAAATAGCAGATAACGGAATTTGAGGTTGCGGACGCTCATTTTTGAGACCTTGAGCCCAGAATTCCAAGCAAAATTTTTGTTTGACAAATCCCCCAAAATCTGATATATTAATCTTGTTTGAAGGTGCTGTCATGGGTTATCTCTCCCAGATTACAACTTCCCCGCTTTAGCAAGAAAAAAGAGAGAAAAGAAAGTATTGGTAAGTGTAGGAAAACCAAGCGGGTAGTTTTCCAAACACCTATTATAATTATACCATATTTTACTTCTCTTTTCTCTTTTTTTTAAATTCTCATGAATGGCTCAAGTTTTTTTAAAAATAAAAAAATATGGGGAATTTCTGTGCAAGGTAATCGGTCAGTCTTTGGGGGAAAACATGGAAAAATTTATCAAAAGGATTCAAGGGGTTAAGGGGTCGAGGGGTCAAGTGTAATAAGGAAAAACTCTTCACTTAAACTCTTGAACCCTCGAATCCTGGACCCCTTTTCTCCCCCCTGATAACTGACCCATTACTGTGCAAGTAAAATTTTACTTGACGAATGACAATAAATTTTGTATACTTAATAATCTAATGGAGGTGATACTAAAATGGGTATGTGGATAGGAAGAGGACGCAAGGCAAGAAGATGCTATGGATTTGACGAAATAGCTATAGTTCCCGGGGTGGTAAGTATTGACCCGGATGATGTGGATACTCATTGGGAATTGGGAAATTTAAGATTTGAGATTCCTATTATCGCGGCGGCTATGGATGGGGTAATAGATGTCCCATTTGCTATTGAATTGAGTAAAGCAGGTGGCTTTGGTGTCTTAAACTTAGAAGGCATTCAAACAAGGTATGTTGACCCTAAAAGTGTGATTGAAGGGATTGTCTCTGCCTCACCAGAGGATTTTACTAATATACTTCAACAAATATATGAAGAACCTATAAAGGAAGAGTTGATTGGAAAAAGGATTAAAGAGATAAAAGAGGCAGGTGGTATTGCCGCAGTATCTTCAATTCCACAACGAGCAGAAAGGTATGCTCAAATAGCTCAAGATGCAGGCGCTGATATATTTGTTATTCAATCAACTGTTACCACTTCAAGGTATATTTCAAAAGATAAACCTTCACTGAATTTCAAAGAATTAAAAAAGAAATTATCTATTCCGTTAATCGTAGGTAATTGTGTAACCTATGAATCTGCCCTTGATATTATGAATACCGGGATTGATGGTTTATTAGTTGGTGTAGGACCTGGTACTGCCTGTACAACTCGGGGGGTATTGGGAATAGGTATCCCACAAGTTACTGCTACGGCTGATTGTGCGGCGGCAAGGGATTTCTATTATAAACAAACAGGTAAATATGTCCCTGTCATTACGGATGGTGGCATGTCTGTAGGTGGGGATGTATGTAAGGCATTTGCCTCTGGAGCTGATGCGGTGATGATTGGCTCTTCATTTGCTAAGGCAAAAGAATCTCCCGGTAAAGGTTATCACTGGGGAATGGCTACACCACACCGAAATTTGCCGCGAGGAACACGAATATATGTCGGGACTACCTCTACCTTAGAGGAAATACTTTATGGTCCTGCTCATTTAGATGATGGCTCTCAAAACCTTGTTGGTGCTTTGCGAACGGCTATGGGGATGTGTGGAGCTAAAAATATACGCGAAATGCAATTGGTAGAATTAATTATTGCCCCAGCTATCAAAACAGAAGGGAAAATATTCCAGAAGGCTCAACGAATAGGGATGGGGAAGTAGGGAAGAGCACAGAACACAGAGCACAGAACACAGACAAAATGGGGATAAGATAGTCTGTGTTCTGTATTCTGTGTTCTGTGCTCTAATTTCTGATATAGGAGGGGATCTATGGTTACATATTTAGTTACTGGTGGAGCCGGGTTTATCGGCTCAAATATAGTCGCCAGATTACTTAAAGAAGAAGGGAGTAAGGTTAAGATATTAGATGATTTTTCCACCGGCAAGCGGGAAAATATCGCTAATTCTTTAGATAGAATAGAGGTGATTGAAGGGGATATACGGAATTTTGAGACGGTTAAAAAGGCATTAGAAGGAGTAAATTACTGTTTCCATCAAGCCGCACTTCCATCGGTAGAACGCTCAGTTAAAGACCCACTTGCAACAAATGAAGTAAATATTACCGGGACTTTAAATATCTTAATAGCCGCCAAAGATTTTGGCGTAAAACGAGTAATTTATGCTTCATCTTCTTCTGTTTATGGAGATACGCCTGTTTTACCTAAACGAGAGGATATGAGCCCTTCTCCGCTTTCTCCCTATGCGGTGACAAAGCTGACTGCGGAGGAGTACTGTCGCATTTTTTATTCCGTTTATGGACTGGAAACTGTATCTTTAAGATATTTTAATGTTTTTGGCACTAACCAGGACCCTACATCTCCTTATGCGGCTGTAATACCAAAATTTATTATGACTATGAGCACAGGGAAAGAGCTTTTAATCTATGGCGATGGAGGACAATCCAGAGATTTTACTTATATAGACAATGTTGTTGAGGCTAATATCAGGGCAACTAAATCTACTGAAGGTTTAGGAGAGACATTTAATATCGCCTGTGGACAACGGGTAACCATTAATGAATTAGCTAAAAATATAGCTAAAATACTTAATATAGATATTAAACTAATACATGCTGATCCAAGAGCTGGAGATGTTAGACATTCATTAGCAGATATTTCAAAGGCGCAAAATTGCCTTGGATATGAACCACAAGTTGGATTTGCAGAAGGATTGCGGCTGACCGTAGAGTGGTATAAAAATAAGATGTAGGTATCTTGAGGAAATTAACTTATGGTTATAAAGAAAATTAGAATATCAAATTTTAAAAGCTTTAATGATTTAGAAATAGAGCTTGGTAATTTCAATATATTGATAGGTGCTAATGCCTCGGGGAAGTCTAATTTTATTCAAATCTTTAGGTTCCTGAAGGATATTGCCAACGAGGGTTTAGAAAATGCAATATCTATGCAAGGGGGGGTTGAATATCTTAGAAATATAAATATTGGTTCGTCTAAAAATTTTTCACTAGAGGTTGTTTGTAATATTGAGGAAGAATCCTCTAAAATGTTTAAAAATGCAAGAACAGGTATGTGGGACATTAAAGGTGAAATATATGAAGTAATTTATGAGTTTGATATAAGGTTTAGTAAAGAAAACTTAAGCTTTGAGATTTGTAAAGATAAAATAATCAAGAAATGTAAATTCTTTGAATTAGACAAAGAGCTTGAACAAGGAGAAATTATTCTGTCTTATATCGATAGAAAAGTTCAGCAGGAACGTAAAAATTTTCCAGCGGAGGCGGAGATAGTATTCGGGGAAAAAGATTATTCCCTTCCAGAAATTTTGAGGGAAGGATTATCTTATAACACTCTTCTCCTACAAACTCCATTTTCTTATCCATTAGACAGAGCTGTCCGTGATGTTTCAATATACAATTTTGCCCCTGAATCAATTAGAAAATCTGCCCCAATTATTGGAAAAGCTGAACTAGAAGAGAATGGAAGTAATTTAGCCCTTGTTCTTAAAAATGTCTTAGAAGATAAAGAGAAAAAAAGAAAAATTTCTAATTTGATAAACTACCTTTTACCTTTTGTCGAAGACTTAGAAATAGAAAAATTTGCAGACAAGTCTTTACTTTTTAAATTAAGAGAAAGCTATTTCAAAAACCAATATTTACCTGCTTTTTTGCTTTCCGATGGAACGATAAATATAACCGCGTTAATTATTGCTTTATATTTTGAGAAAAAACCATTAACTATAATTGAGGAACCTGAAAGAAATATCCATCCTTATCTTATCTCTAAAGTAGTAGAGATGATGAAAGAGGTTTCTCTTAAAAAACAGATTATTGTTACTACTCATAATCCGGAAATAGTAAAACATGCAGATTTGAAAGACATTTTACTTATCTCTCGGGATAAAGAAGGTTTTTCCGTTATCTCTAAACCCGCTGAAAAAAAAGAAGTAAGGATATTTTTAGAAAATGAAATAGGAATTGATGATTTATATGTGCGAAATTTGCTTGGAGTATAAAGCATGGAATATAAAAGGTTATATGTTTTTGTTGAGGGTCAGGATGATAAAAACTTCTTTGAGAAAATAATAAAGCCAAAATTCGAGAAAGAATATAATGAGGTAAAAGTAGAATTATATGCAGAGGAATCATTTGAATGGCGAAGGAAATACATCAGAAGTATCAGGAAAATAAAGGCGGCTGATTATATTTATGTAGCCGATATTAATAATGCTCCATGTGTAACAGCAAAAAAGCAAAAAATCAAAAATATTGATAAAGATAAGATAATAGTGGTTATAAAGGAAATAGAGGGGTGGTATCTGGCTGGGTTGGATGATACAAACTCTAAAAGATTGAAAATCCCTACTGTTACTACCACAGATACGATTACAAAAGAGCAATTTAATCGGTTAATTTCTAAAAATTCGTCCAGAATAAATTGTATGTTAGAAATCCTGAAATGCTTTTCTTTAAAAATAGCGTGGCAAAAGAATACCTCATTTAACTATTTTGTTGAAAAATATAAAATAAAAGGGGAAGGTAAAACTGAAAATTAACAAAAATAAGGCTGTTTTCTTAGACCGTGATGGCGTAATTAATAAAAAATTACCGAATGATTATGTGAAATCTTGGGCGGAATTTGAATTCCTACCCGGTGTCCAAGAGGCAATAAAACTGCTAAATGAGGCTAAATTTAAGGTTATTGTGGTTACTAACCAGGCAGGTGTTGGGAAGGAAATAGTTAAGGAGGAGCAATTACGCAGAATTCATCAACAAATGCTTGATGAGTTAAAAGAACATAGTGCTCAAATTGATGCGGTTTACTACTGCCCGCATCGACAGGAAGATAATTGTAATTGCCGAAAACCTAAACCGGGTCTGCTACAAAAAGCAGGGAAAGAGTTTAATATTGATTTTAAAAATTCCTGGATGATTGGAGATGAGCCTAAAGATATAGAGGCGGGTAAATCTGCCGGGTGTAAAACTTATCAAGTAACTACAAATGAAGGGTTACTTGAAATTGTAAAAAAAATAATTAGGGAGTTATGAGTTGGGAGTTGAGAGTTGGGAGTTATTATTAAACTCCTTAACTCATAACTCTTAACTCATAACTTGAAAACAAGAGGAGGAATCTTGAATGAGGATTTGTATGATTGGCACAGGGTATGTAGGTTTAGTCACAGGAACTTGCTTTGCTGATTTGGGGAATAATGTTATTTGTGTGGATAATAATCAGGAAAAGATTAATATCTTAAAAAATGGTGGAATGCCTATCTATGAACCTGGTTTAGAAGAGATGATAGAAAGGAATGTTAGTAAAAATAGGCTTTCATTTACGACTGTATTAGAAGAAGGGGTAGAAAATTCAGATGTGATATTTATTGCTGTTGGTACTCCCCCATTAGAAAGTGGAGATGCCGACCTATCCTTTGTGGAAGATGTGGCTAAAGGAATAGCTCAATCAATGAAAACTTACAAAATAATTGTAGAAAAAAGTACGGTGCCGGTAGAAACCGGTAAGTGGGTTGAACATACGGTTAAGATAAACAATAAGCATAAAGTTGAATTTGATGTCGTTTCAAATCCTGAATTTCTACGAGAAGGGACAGCCATTTACGATTTTATGAATCCCGACAGAATAGTTGTGGGAGTAGAGAGTGAGCGAGCTGAAAAAATTATGCGGGAATTATACGCACCATTCAATGCCACAATTGTAATTACAGATATCAAAAGTGCTGAATTAATCAAGCATGCCTCTAATTCCTTCTTAGCGACTAAAATATCATTTATTAATGCCGTGGCAAATATCTGTGAACGGGTAGGAGCTGATGTCATCAAGGTAGCAGAAGGAATGGGTTATGACCACCGCATAGGTAAAACATTCTTAAATGCCGGAGCAGGATTTGGCGGTTTTTGTTTCCCAAAAGACCTCGCCGCTTTTATCCGTATAGCCCAAAAACATGGGTATGATTTTAGATTATTAAAAGAGGTTGAGAATATTAACGATGAGCAAAAAAGACTTATGCTCACAAAGGTAAAAAATGCCCTCTGGATATTAAAGGATAAAAAGATAGGTGTTTGGGGTCTGGCGTTTAAACCCAATACAGATGATATGCGATTTGCCCCAGCAATAGATGTAATTGAGATGTTGCAAGGTGAAGGGGCACAGATAAAGACATTTGACCCCGTATCTATGGAAAGAGCAAAACAAATACTTAAAAATGTTACCTTCTGTAAAGACCCTTATGAAGTAGCAGAAGGAATTGATTGCTTAGTTGTTATGACTGAGTGGAATGAATTTAAAGAGATAGATTTAGTTAAAGTTAAGGCTATGATGACTAATCCTGTTATTATTGATGGAAGAAATATCTATGACCCGGCTAAAATGAAGGAATTAGGATTTGTATATCATGGAATTGGCAGATAGGTAACAGTTCAACCATCAAGACTATAACTTTATAAATCCGAAATTCAAATATCGAAATTCGAAATAAATTCAAATGACCAAAATTCAAATAACAAAAACGAGAAGTTTTGAACATTTGGACATTATAATTTTGAATTTGTTTCGAATTTCGATATTCGGATTTCGGATTTTGCTCTCTTTTGTGTCTTTGTGACTTTGTGGCTGAATTGTTACGCAGATAGAGATATATGATTGGAGGTTAAAACACGGATGAGGATTTTAATTACAGGTGGTGCAGGATTTTTAGGCTCACATTTATGTGATTATTTGCTAAGTATGGGACATGAGGTTGTCTGTATGGATAATCTTATCACCGGGTCTATTGATAACATCGCCCATATCCATAGTGAGAAATTTAAATTTTATAAGTATGATGTTACGGAATTTATCTATGTTGATGGTGCAATAGATTTTATTCTGCATTTTGCCTCCCCGGCCAGCCCGATTGATTATGCCAAATATCCTATCCAGACATTAAAAGTAGGTGCTTTAGGAACACACAAAACATTAGGATTAGCCAAGGCAAAGAAAGCCTCCTACCTACTTGCCTCTACCTCAGAGGTTTATGGTGACCCATTGGTTAGTCCTCAACCGGAGGATTACTGGGGTAATGTCAATCCTATTGGTCCCAGAGGGGTCTATGATGAAGCGAAACGATTTGGTGAGGCATTGGTTATGGCATATCACTCAGTTCATGGAATAGACACCCGTATTGCCAGGATATTTAATACCTACGGTGAGCGGATGCGTCTAAATGATGGCCGCGTTGTCCCTGCATTCATCCCACAGGCATTAGCAAAAGAACCATTGACCGTATTTGGTGATGGAAGTCAGACACGCAGTTTTTGTTATGTCTCAGATTTAATTGAAGGGATATATAAACTGATGTGTTCAGATTGTCATACCCCGGTCAACATTGGCAACCCAGAGGAAATGACGGTTTTAGAGTTTGCCAACAAGATAATTGAGATTACCGGCAGTCCAAGTAAGATAGTCTATAAACCATTACCTCAAGATGACCCGAAGCAACGCAGGCCGGATATTACGAAGGCTAAAAAACTACTTGATTGGGAACCAAAAGTAAATCTTGAGGAGGGACTTAGCAGAACGATTAACTGGTTTAGACAACGGTTGAATAGAGAAGGAGGTAGCACCTCTGGCAGATGAAAATGGCAAGTGGAACACTTTATCTCTGTGGCACGCCAATTGGGAATCTTGAGGATATTACCTTGCGGGCATTACGCATATTTAAAGAGGTAGATTTAATTGCGGCTGAGGATACACGAGTAACACGCAAACTTTTAACCCATTATCAAATCAAAACACCAACTACTTCCTATCACTACCATAACCGTTTTAAAAAGGGTAATTATCTAATTGAGTTATTACAAAAAGGCAAAAATATAGCCTTAGTTTCAGATGCGGGTATGCCTGGGGTATCTGACCCGGGGCGAGATTTGGTTTGTCTGGCAATTGAGAATAAAATACCGGTAGTTCCCATTCCTGGTCCAACAGCAATTTTGACCGCTTTAATCGTTTCAGGTTTCCCGACAACACATTGGACATTTGAGGGATTTCTACCATCTACTCACAAAAAACGGGTACGGTTACTTAAAAAATTAAAGGAAGAAGAACGAGTAATGATATTTTTTGAGTCCCCGCACCGCATCCTCAAAAGCCTAAATGACATCTTAGAAATATTAGGAGATAGACAGATAGCTATTATGCGGGAGCTAACAAAAAAATTTGAAGAGGTCATCCGTGGCAATGTAAGTGAGGCAATCGCAAGATTTAATCTAATTCCACCAAGGGGTGAATTAACCATAGTTTTGATGGGGGTAAATACTCAGGTAGATAGGCTGTAGGCTGTTAGGCTGTAGACTGTAGGTAGGAAATAGGAGAGAGTGAATATTCCTTCCTATCTGCCTCCTACCTTCAGCCTACAGCCTAACAGCCTACAGCCTAACAGCCTACAGCCTAAACACCTAAGTAATTACTAATGGGAGTAAATAAAAATGCCTAAGGAACAAATTGCAAAGGCAACCGGGATAATATTGATTGGTTCCATGTTTGGAAAGATAGTTGGTTTTATCCGGGAAATATTGGTGGCAAAATATTTTGGGGCAAGTTTAGTTACCGATGCCTATTTTGTGGCTTATAGTATACCGATGCTCCTGGTCAACATGGTTATAAGTGGTGGCGCTTACTCGGCCACAATTCCAACCTTTACTAAATACTTAACTAATAAAGATTATAAAACCCTCTGGAGATTATTCAGTATTATCGTTAGTTATGCCTTTATCATATCTACTGTCTTAGTGGTAATTATGTTATTCTTTGCCCCTTATTTAGTCAAATTTATGGGATATGGGCTAAAGGAACAGGCATTTGAATTGGCGGTTAAATTAACTAAGGTTATGGCACCAATGGTTATATTTTTAGCATTAATGAGCATTTTTATTGGTGTCTTACACGCATTTCAACATTTTACTGTTCCATCCCTTAATGCCTTTATCTTAGGAACTACGGTTATTGTTTTTATTGTGTTTTCAGGTAAAAACATAGGTATTTTTAGTGTAGGGATTGGGTTAGTAGTTGGAAGTGGGTTAATGTGTTTAGCCTCATTGATAGTTTTGCTAAAAAAACAGGTAAAATTTAGTTTTAATTTGAACTTTAGATATAAAGAGGTAGGTGAATTTATTCATTTATTCATTCCGGCCACCGTGGGCACAGCCGTATTTGGCGTTTATACTATTGTTAGTCGCATGATGGCCTCTCCTTTAGAGGCAGGTAGTATTGCCGCCTTAGATTTTGGGTATATGGTCATGCAGGCTCCTTTATCGACCTTTGGATTAGCTATTTCTACGGCAGTTTTCCCTTTCATTGCCGGTTATGCCGCGACTAAAAGTTATAACGAGTTAATTGGCACAATGTCAAAAGGGATAAGAATGACGGCTTTTATATACATCCCTGTTGCCTTAATATTTATGGTTCTTTGTGAACCAATCATAAGGCTATTATTTGAACGAGGTAATTTTGATGCTCATGCTACCATGATGACTTCAAAATCACTATTTTTTTATTCCATTGGTATGCTCGGCTTAGCCGTAAATTTCATTCTTATCCGTGTATTTTATGCCCTCCATGATGCCGTTACCCCAATGATAGTGACTGCCGCAGGGATAGTCCTTCATATTATCCTTAATTTTATATTAATTAAATATTTAGCCCATGCCGGTATTGCCTTATCTGCTTCGATTGTTCATCTGGGAACTAATTTTATATTACTTTGGTTCTTAAGGCGGAAAATTGGGAATATCGGCGGAAAACAGATATTAAGTTCCTTCTTGAAAATGATTGTTGCCTCATTACCCGGGATATTAGCTTGCTTTGGAGTCAGCAAATACATAGAAATGGTTTTAGATATTAGCCGGATAGAATCTCAAATTATACAAGTTGGGCTTGCTACTACAACAGGATTAGGATATTACTTAATCATCCTATGGCTACTAAAGGCAGATGAATTACAGATAATAATAGAATTAGTCAAAAATAAAATAAAAAAGGGGGAAACAAAGTGAAAATCGCTTTTATTGTTCGAACATATAATAAACGAGGTGGTATATCACGATGTGTTGCGGACTTATTAGAAACACTCAGCCGGAAAGAAGCAATAGAGCCCTATTTATCCCTGGCAGAAAAATTAAAGGTTGCTCGTCAGATTAGTCTTGCTACAACAAGTTTACCACCATTTATAAACTGGGAACAGGAGGTTTTAAGATAAAATGGCTAATGTTAAAATAATTATTCCTCGAAGTGAATTTTTGGATTCAGATAGAGTCATGCCGGCTATAGGTCCATTGTACTTAAAATCCTTTCTTGAGAACAAGGGACATAATGTGACGATAGATGATACCCCTAACGAAGATAGTTTAGGAGAATTAGATAATTATGATGTGATAGGTTTATCTACTACTACACCTCAATATGAAATAGGAGGGCGACATCTTGCAAGACAAATAAAAGAAATTGCTTTGCACACAAAATTAATAATTGGTGGTACTCATGCCAAATTTTATACCTCAGACATTTTAGAAGAAAATTTATTTGACCATATTGTTAGAGGAGATGGGGAAATTGCTTTTCTGGATATACTGGAAGGTAAGAACCTTCCAGTAGTAGTTTCATATCCAAATTTAACTGAAGAAGAAATAAATTCATTTCCACTTCCATGGAGAGACAAGCAATATCTTTCTAAGTATCATTACACTATAGGAGATCGAAATGCAACAACGGCAATTACCGGAAAAAATTGTCCAATGGGATGCAAGTATTGTGAAAGCAGAAGATCCGGACTTACTTTATTTTCAGTAGATCGTATAGATGCTGAAATTAATTCTATAAAAGAAGCCGGGTTTGATTCTATTATGTTTTTCGATGATATTTTTGCAATAAATGAAAAGAGAACTCACGAACTTTGCGACATAATTAAACCCCATAACATTACTTTTAGGTGCTTCGGACATGCAAAGTTATTACATCAAAATACTAAGGTGCTTTCCATGCTTGCTGAATCAGGATGCAAAGAAGTAGGATTTGGTGCAGAAAGTGGAGATCAGGGAATTTTGGATACTGTAGGTAAAGGCAATAAAGTTGAAGAGGTTGAAAGAACCATTGCAAATATTCTTATCGCAGGGATGAGAGTTTCCGCATTTTTCATGATCGGGTTGCCTGGTGAGTCTGAACAAACAATTTGCGAAACTGAAAGGTTAATTGCAAAATTTGCTGCAAATTCTTCATTTCGTTTTGATTATGCGATTTATTATCCTTACAAAGGTACATATATACGAGATCATCTTCAAGAATTTGATATACAATTCCATCTGGAAGGATCTATAGGATATTATAAGGGTAGTAAAGGTTTGTCTGAATGCTGCGTATCTACTTCTCATCTTACGCAAGATCAAATTATAAGTCATAGGAATAGAATTATCCAGCGGTATCAAGAAAATTTTAAGGGCAAAGAATCATCGCAACAGTCTTCTAAAAGCACTTAAACCTTCCTCGCTCTTAATTAAGTAAATCCGTGGTTTTCGCAGGATTTGCTTATAGTACCATAACCGTATTGACTTTACTAAAGACTTTAATAAATGCATAGTTTTATTTTTATAGTACCAAGAACAAACCGATCTTTTAATTTTTTACTTGACTTTTTCAACTTGATAGAGTATAATATTTCCCGGAGAGGAGATTAGAGGAAAAAAATATTTTTTTGGGTAAAAAGGGATGTGTAAATCACCGGGAAGATACTCAGGCTATATTTCACCTCCCCACCTAAAAATCAAAATTTCTATCACCTTATCAAAGATAGAGTTAGAAAACAATAAAAGGAGGAAATGATGAAGAAGTATATAAATTCTATTTTATGTAGTTTAGGGTATTTATTTAAAGGACCTGCACGTCGTTTATGGTTTGCACACATATATCGATGGATACCCTTTTGTTTGCTTTATCTGCTGAATACAAATAATATAAAATATATCAAAAAATATACTCCTAAAAAGGGTGATGTAGTAATAGATGTTGGAGCATTCTGGGGTCATTTTACAATCATAGCTTCCAGACTGGTCGGAGATAGTGGAAAAGTAATCTCATTAGAACCTGAGCCAAGCAATTATCGTAATCTTCTTAAGATTATCAGATCGCATAATCTTAAGAATGTGGTTCCTGTTGAAAAAGGTTTACTGGAATTCAGTAAAAAATGTGTTATTACTGAAGGCAATGAAGGTTCAACAACGATTTTCTGTGAATCCGTGAATGTAAAAACACATATAGCAGAATTTATCTCACTTGATGAACTTGTTGAGGAGTATAATTTAAAGAGAGTTGATTTCATTAAGATGGACATTGAAGGAAATGAACTCGAAGCAATAAAAGGAGGAGAAAAAACACTACAGGAATATAGTCCTCATCTTGTAATAGATGCACACATACGAAACAATGAACCCACCTGGTGTAAATTAAAACCCCAATTAATCAAACAGGGTTATATATGTGAAGTATCTGAATCCATGCATTTAATACTTTACGCATATAAAGAGAGAACATAATCAAAAAAGGTTCAACCTGAGTAAAATTGGGGTCACCATAATCTATCCTTACAATAGCATTCACTCACTTAAAAAATTGAGTAAGTTTAAAAAAGAGGGTTGAAAATGAAAATTGCTTTTATTGCTCGAACATATAATAAACAAGGTGGAATTTCCCGATATGTCACCGAGTTAGCTGAGACATTCAGTCAGGAGCATGAAGTCCATGTATTTACTAATTCTTGGAAGGATGTATTTTCTAATAAAATTATCTTCCATAAAGTGCCAATGATTAAAGGTAACTTCTTCTTGAAACGGAAAAAGACAGGTTTAGCTGTCATATTCCAAGCATACAGCTTTGCTTTAATGAGTAAATTTAAAATTAACACACAAGACTTTGATATAGTTCATACTCAAGGAGATTGTTTTGTCCCATTTGATGTTTATACAACTCAAAGTTGTCATAAAGCCGCAGTTAAAAAAGCCCGTAAACTCAATAGAGGTATCCTGAATTTTCTTAAAAATACCAGGCTGAATCCTTTAAATTTATTTGTCCTGGCGAATGAAAAGTTTATTTTTAAACCGGGTAATTTGGGTAATTATAGAAAATTAATCGCTGTCTCTTTTATAACCAAAAAGGAAATTATGAATGAGTACAATGTGCCTGATGAGGATTTTGTTATCATTCCTCATGGGGTAAATCTTGTGGAATTTAATATCAAAGACAAACAGGTTTTTAGAAACAATATCCGCAGGAAACATGGTTTGAGTGATGATGAAATAACTATTTTATTTGTAGCCCATGAATTTAAACGCAAAGGGCTAAAGTATCTTATTGAAGCATTACCGCTGGTTACTAATGATAAGGTTAAGATATTGGTAGTTGGTTCAGGAAATGAGCGAAATTTTGTAGAACTTGCGAAAAGGTTGGAAATAAAGGAAAGGGTAATTTTTGCAGGACATTCACCAAAAGTAGAGAAATACTTTGCTTGTGCGGATATCTTTTGCTTTCCAACATTGGATGAACCTTTTGGATTAGTGATAATTGAGGCATTAGCCTGCGGACTTCCAACGATTACAAGTAAGATTGCAGGTGCGGCGGAATTGATGCAAGATGGTAAAGATGGATTATTGCTTGATGACCCAACCTCTCCTGAAGAAATAGCCACAAAAATTAATCTTTTGGTCAATAATAAAGAACTAAGAGAGAAGATGAGTAAAGAAGCACAAAATACAGCCTCTAAATACTCATGGCAGGAAATTGCTAAAAGAACATTAGAGGTTTACAAAGAAATAGTAAAATCCAAACAGTAAATTTACTTTTTCATCTCTTCCCTTAATAATGAAGTAAGGTAATAGTTCAGGTAGTCAGAATTCAGGAGTCAGTAGTCAGAATAAGGAAAGATACTTTGAGCATAAGATTTGTAGCATGGCGACTCTTCAAAATTATTGACACTATACTTGAAAAAGTCAGCAAAGCAAGGATACCTGAAATTCGCCTTTGCCCTAATTTTATTCTGAATTCTGGATTCTGACTCCTGAATACCTGAACTATTACGAAGTAAGCAGATTACTTATCCTCTACAGTTATCAGCTCTCTTATCTTCTCATAAGTCTTTTCTCCAATACCTCTTACTTCCATTATTTCTTCAATTGATTTAAACCCACCATTGGCATTTCGATACTCAATAATTTTCTTGGCTATTACAGGTCCAATTTTAGGTAAGGATTCAATCTCTTTTAACGAGGCAGTGTTTAAATTAACCTTTTTATCGAAGGTTTTGCCTTCATTGAAAGTATTGCTTTTCGATAACAGGTTGGAAGATGACAGGCTGGAAGCCTGTCCTACCAATGATGAAATAGTCCCTACGGTTATTTCCCCTTTAATCTTCTCCAAGGTTTTTTGCCCAATTCCCTTTACCTTGGTTATTTCCTCAATTGCTCGAAACTTACCATAAGTTTTGCGATATTCAATGATTCTCTTGGCTGTCTGCAAACCAATTTTCGGTAGTTCTATAAGTTCTTCTAAAAAGGCAGTATTTATGTTTACCTTCTCTGGTACTACTTCTTCTGAGAAAACCTCAAAGGCAGAATGCACCACCTCAATTTTAGATAATGCCTTTTCTCGTTGTAGATGCGTAACTATTAAAATCGCAGATGCCGTTAATGCGGAGGCAATGAGGAATAATACTACCTTTTGCTGTGTTCGATTAAAGGATTTAAATAATTCCATATCGGTGTTGAAAAAGAGGTTATTGGCGGGGTCGACGGGATTTGAACCCGCGGTCTTCAGTGTGACAAACTGACGTGTTGGACCATGCTGCACTACGACCCCGTACAAAAGTTAAAAGTTAAAAGTTGAAAGTGAAAAGTAAGAAGTGAATAAAAAATCTCTTTCATTTCTCACTTCCTATTTCTCACTTTTCACTTTACTTCCTGGTGGGCGAAGCAGGGCTTGAACCTGCGACCCCTTGCGTGTAAAGCAAGTGCTCTTCCACTGAGCTATCCGCCCAAG
>JBDRHR010000155.1:0-2481 GCA_043816605.1 Nitrospirota bacterium | reverse complement strand
GTATTTTCATTTTTCATTATCTATTTTACAGTTTACAGTTGTTCACAATACGAAATCTTCAACTGGCTGAATGGTTACAAAGGGAATTGGGAAATAACTATCAGCCTAAATTGTCCAGCAAAAGATGTGGGACATGCTAAGTTTTTTAAGGGGGAATAAAACGGGGTTGTGCCATATTCCCTCTTTAAAAAAGGGGTTAGTGGGTTGTTTTTCTTGCCCAATCAAAAAAGTACCCCCCCTAACTGAAGGATTACCCTCCTTACATGAAAATACTTGACAATAGGTAGTGGATTGTTATACAATTAATGGTAACAATTCAGGATGGTGCAAACAAGGGAAAATGGGAAAGTAGGGAAAAGGGTAACTCAGGTATTTTACGATAAAAAGAATAATCTTAGAGGTAAGAATTATGCTTTCTCAATTACATATCAAGGATTTTGTTTTAATAGATGAATTGGAGATAGAGTTTTCCGAGGGGCTTAATATCCTGACAGGTGAGACAGGAGCAGGAAAAACCATCATTATCGATGCGATTAATGCGGTTTTGGGTGAGCGAGTTACTACCGATTACATCCGTTGCGGAAGTGAGCGGAGTGTCATTTCAGCCTTATTTGAAATCAAAGAGAATGCCGGGGTAAAGGAAGTGCTGGCAAATTATGGTTTGCCGTTACTTGAGGAGAATTTACTTCTTCAACGGGAAATTTTATCCTCCGGCAAACATCTTTGCCGTATCAATGACAAATTAGTTGCCTTGGGGACATTAGTAGATGTAGGTAAAAGTTTAGTGGATATTCATGGGCAACACGAACATCAATCTTTGCTTAATCAAGCTACTCAATTAATTTTATTAGATAAATATGGTGAACTACAAAACCTTCGGCTGGAGGTTAGCCGGATTTACCACCAATTTACAGGGCTAAATCAAAGATTAGCTCAACTTTCTATTAATGAACAGGAAAAGGTAAGGCAACTCGATTTATTAAAATTTGAACTGGAGGAAATTAATCAGGCAAACCTTACCTTAGACGAGGATGAAAAATTAGACCAGGAGGCAAAAATCCTGCGTAATGCCGAAAAACTTCACTTGTTGGCTCAAGAGGCTTACCAATTACTCTATGGCTTGGAAACCCATTCCATCAATACTAATTTCTATCAGGTCGTCAAGAAACTCTCCTCAATTGTTGAACTTGACCCATCATTAAAAGAATCGGCACAAACGGCTCAAAACCTGTCCTTCCAATTAGAAATTCTCACTAAGGAATTGGATAATTATATCCAGAGGATTGAATTTAACCCGGCTAAATTAGAAGAGGTTGAGGCAAGATTGGATTTGCTCAATAAATTAAAGCGGAAATATGGGGGGACAATCAATGTCATATTTGAATACAAGGATAAAATTACAGCACAAATAGACTCAATTACACATAATGAAGAAGAGATTGAAGGGATTAAAAACCAGCTATCACAGATAATCTCACTCTTAGAATTAAAGGCAGGGGAATTATCCAAAAGAAGGAAAGAGTCTGCGGCAAAATTAGCCGATGAAATAGTTATCCAATTGTCTGATTTAGGGATGAACAAGTCGCAATTCAGAGTAGAAATAACCGCTAAAGAGGGTCCGGAGAGTCCTATTAAGATTGATGGGAAAACGGTTAAAATAAATTCAACAGGGGTGGATGTAGTGGAATTTTTAATCTCACCTAATGTAGGTGAGCCGCTAAAACCTTTAGCCAATATTGCCTCTGGCGGAGAGATTTCACGGGTTATGTTAGCCATAAAAACGATTTTAGCCCGAGTAGATGAAATTCCAACACTTATCTTTGATGAGATAGACACCGGGATTGGCGGGAAAATAGGGCAAAATGTAGGGGCAAAATTAAGTCATATAAGTCAATCTCGACAGGTGATTTGCATTACCCATTTACCTCAAATAGCCGCCTATGCCCAAACCCATCTCTATGTAGAAAAGAAGGTAATAGGTAACAAAACACAAACACAAGTAAATAAATTGGACAAAGTCTCCCGAATAAAAGAATTAGCCGCTCTTTTAGACGGTCATGAAATCTCACCAACATCATTAAAACATGCAGAGGAGTTATTGGGGAAGGCTGTAAGCTGTTAGGCTGTAGGGGGAAGGAATTTACAGTTTTCCGCCTTTAATCTGAAAATCCCCATTCTATTTCTCGCAAAGGCTACAAAAAAAGATATATCTTCTCGATTTTCATACCTCTTTGTGAGACTAATGGCTCATGTGGGTTTCATATTCTATTTGATACTACCGGAGAGATATTATATCATTAAATAGGACATTTTCATTTGGGTATTACAGTATTTTTTTCTGTCGTAATGGGTCAGTGAAATGGGAGTGCAAGCTAAAGGGAATGTTTGAAAATACCGATAAAGGAATTATGAGTTTTTGTGAAGATTGTTTTAAGAAGCAACAACAAATTGATAGTTTAAAAACTGAAATAGGAAATCTTA
>JBDRHR010000154.1:0-5796 GCA_043816605.1 Nitrospirota bacterium | reverse complement strand
CTCAAGCGTCTATACCCTAAATTTAAAGAGTAATGAGGCATTACTCTTTAAATTTGCTCTTTCATTTTACATTTTTCATTTTACAATACCCATTTTACAGTTTTTATCCCATATTTTTCAATGGACTGAACGCTTATTTCCACTTTAAGTCACTACCTTAAATTGTCCAGCAATATTTGTGGGTAAAGATAAGTCCCAAGAGGGGAATAGGAAAGACTTCAATATTCCCCTCTTGGGGGGGTAGGGGTGGGTTCTCTTCTTACGATGAAATTTCCCCCAGTAACTGACCAATTACAAATATTACATTTTTTTACTTGACAAGAGTAGTTTTTATAAGGTATAATATCTATCAGGAAATCAAAAATTATAAATTAAAAATTAAAATTTTTTTAATGATTGGAGGGCTAAACAGCGATATATAAAACTATTCAATGTTTTTATCGTTGTAAGCAGAGATTATTATGACACCTATTATTCACAATAGTTTTTACGGTCTTGGCATAGCACCAGGACCACTTAAAATATTAGATGAATTGGGCTTTAAGGTACCGACCCCGATACAATACAAGGCAATACCGATAGCGATTGAAGGCAAAGATATCATAGGAATTGCTCAGACAGGCACCGGCAAAACCATTGCTTTCGGGATTCCAATGATACAACGACTTGCTCAAAAAAAAGGCTACGGGCTAATACTGGTACCTACCCGTGAACTCGCTATCCAGGTTAATGAGGCACTTAAACAATTTACCCCGGCTTTCGCCATGGAAACAGCAGTTCTCATCGGCGGAGAATTTATGGGAAAGCAGATACATTCTTTAAGAAAACATCCACGCATTATCGTCGCCACACCCGGGCGTCTCATAGATCTTGTCGAACAAAAACAAGTACGCCTTGATGATGTTAATATCCTTGTTCTTGACGAAGCCGACCGCATGCTTGATATGGGTTTTGCCCCTCAAATAGAACGCATTTTGAGACTCGTCCCAAAAGACCGGCAAACAATGCTCTTCTCCGCAACCATACCGAGTAAAATAATGAGCATCGCTTCCTACTATATGAAACTTCCGGTACACACGGAAATTGCTCCAACCGGCACGATGGCAGAAGGCATCTCACAAGAAATATTTATTGTCAACAAAGATCTAAAAGGAAAATTACTCGGAGAACTCCTTGAAGAATATATCGGGACGGTTCTTTTGTTCACACGGACAAAAAGAGGAGCATCTAAAATCACACGACTGATACGAGGTATGGGGCATACTGTGGCTGAAATTCACGCCGACCGTTCACTCTGGCAAAGAAAAGAAGCATTAGAAGGATTTAAATCAGGGAAATATCGCATTCTTGTAGCAACAGATATCGCGGCACGGGGCATTGATGTTAGCGACATTGAACTTGTTCTTAACTACGACCTACCTGATGACTCAGAAAACTATGTTCATCGGATAGGACGCACTGGAAGGGCGGGGCAGGTTGGTCATGCCATTTCACTTGCAACACCAGATCAAGGAAGCGATGTACGCAATATTGAAAAAATCATAAGAACGAGCATTCCTATATCAGAACACCCGACAATACCCACGGAATCATTTTCCCATTCTCACCAGAATTCTGTCCGGCAAGCTACCCGAAGAAACTATCAAGGCGAACGCATCTATTACCATGACCACCGCAGACGAAAATAACCGTAAAGTAAGGGTTAAGGGTAAGAAATAAATACCCTTTACTCTTTCCTTTTGTTTCCTACCCTAAACCCTATTCTCCCTTTCTTATCCTGCCTTTAGACTTCTGCAAAATGAGAAAAGTCAAGCAAATATCCGAGGCAAAAATCAAAATGTAAAAATCAAATATAAAAATTACATATCAAAATGTAAAATTAGCCAATCAGTAAGTATTTGAAATGAAAGCACTTACGAGTCTTGCCAATTTTGTCTTGAGGGTCTTTTTGATTTTCAATTTGTCATTTTGCATTTTAATTTTTGATTTTTGATATTGTTTCCTTACCTCAAAATCTTCTTTTGCAGAAGTCTTTATCCTGCCTTTGCTAAAAACTCCTTAGCATAAATATCATTTGGGTCAAGTTCTAATAAGTATTTAAAAGCCTTTTTTGCCTCATCAATCTTCCCCTGTTGAGCATAAATAGCCCCTATCATCCTGCATATATTGATATTTTCCGGATTAAATTGCATAATATTCAGACATTCCTTAAGGCCTCAGCAAGGTTATTTTCTTTAAGATGAAATTCAACTAATTTTTCTCTAAGCCAGATAGTTCGAGGACCAGATTCCTTAGCTAATAATTCCTTAATATCTGCCATAATATTTCCTTTGCCTATGCGGGCATAAGTGCGCATCAAATTCTCAAACCCTATAGAATAATCTGGTTTAAGCCATAGAGTTCGTTTAAATTCTTTAATCGCCTCATCATCCTTTCCAACTCTTTGATAGACTAATCCAAGAACATTGTGTGAGTCGGGATTAAAAGGGTCAACCTCTATCGCCTTTTTGAAACACTTAATTGCCTTATCTAACTCTTTACCTTCCAGATAGTATCCTGCACCCAAAATAGAATTTCCTACCCCATCATAAGGATTAAAATCAACCAACTTTTTGGTTTGTTCAATAGTCTTTTTAATCCACTTTTCCTCGCCGGTAGATTGGGCTTTAACCAGATACATTGAACACACCTCACGATGATACGCAATTTCATAAGGATTAAATTGCAATGCCCGTTCAAATCTATATTGCATATCTTTCTCATATTCAGGCATTGTTTGAAGTAGCGTCCCTTGTTCATAATTAAAATCAGCAATACATGGTTTTACCACTAATAAAACCCACAACCAAACAGTTATCCCAATTGTAGCTAATGAAATAATCCAGCGAAATTGTTTAACCTCAACAGGTAAAACGACAGAATGGGATTTGGCTCTAAATACCATTCCTAAAGCCAGAATAGTCCAAAAGAAATAAGAAGCAGAAATCCCAATAGGACTAAATTGATTTTGGATAAGATAAGAAACCAGAGCGACTAATAACCCGGTAATATAAAATTTTTCTACATCGCCTGCCTGCCAATAGACCTTCAAACAAATAATTCCAAAGGCAATTAGTATCCAGAAATAGATAATTAATCCAATAGTCCCCCTGGATACCCAAATATCTAATAATTCATTATGGGCACTGGCCGCCGTAGCATAAGCCCCTTCTGACATAGCCGACTCTATTGGTTTATACTTTAAATGAAGAATACCTATGGTATCTAATCCTATACCCAGAATTGGATAATCGCGAATGATATTTAATGCACCTTGCCAGAGGTATATTCGAGGATTTAAATTAGCCACAGATGTAACCGTGAAAGTCCCCACTTCAAAAGGGGCTTGTTTTAATGGTACAGGGGGATTAAAAATAGTTGCAAATCTACCAATTACCGCTAATCCAGGATTTATATTTGAAAAGACTAAATAGCAAAAAAAGGTTATTCCAAATATGGCTAAGTGTCTTTGCTTATGAGCAATTATTCTCATACCTAATAAAAGCCCTATTACTCCCATTCCGCCCAGCATACCCAGAAAAGGAGCTCGGCTGGCTGAAAAGCAAAATCCAAATAAAATTACACCAATACATATTCCATAAATCCAATAAGGTAAGTCTATAATAATCCCCTCTCGAGAGGAGGTAATGGGTGTGTTTCCTCCTTTTGTCTTAGGTAGTTGCGAAGATTTGTGAGTAATTTGGACCTTTTTCTTCTTTTTTTTTGAAGGTAAAGCGATAGGTTTCCCTTTTTGCCTGGCAATAATCTCTTTTGAGAAAAAGACACTCAGGGTTATTCCCAAAACCATAATCACATAATTACCAAACCCAATCGGATTTCCTAAACTTGATGGCGTTCTACCAAAAGACATTTCCCATTTTACCGGGTCAAGACCATAATATTGGAGAATAGCATAGCCTGCTACTAACACTCCACTAAGAATAATTACATTGAGCATCCAGGGCAATATTTCTTTATTTATAAAATTTACCACACTATAATATAAAAAGATATAGGTAATGAGCATCAGTAGTCCTTCAAAATGATTATAAAATCCAAACAGGCTGATGATGGGATGGATAGAAAAGATAGTGGCGATGATGCTAATTAATAGATAGGCAAGTATGGGTATATCAAGCGGGGTTCGGACAAATTTAAACTCTCTGGTAAAGACAATTTTGATTATCCATGTAATGGCAATAATTAAAGATAATGTCCACATAAGGGCAATTTTTTGAAGGTCAAGGCTGTTAATATTCAAGCCGAAAAATAACGGTATCCAAAATATCATTAACATAACAGAGCCAATAATAATTTTATCACAATAAACTGCAGTTATTTGTTTCATTCCTAATCTAACTCCTTTTTACTGGAGAATGGTAATCGGTAATCGGTATACTGATAACCAATAACCGATAACTTTACACTTCACTTATGTAAAGATAGTATATACTATCTTATCTGTTTTGTCAAAATATTTTTTAGAGAAGGGTAATTGGTCAGTCTTCGGGGGAAATATGGAAAAATTCATTAAAAGGATTCAAGGGATTAAGGAGTCGAGGGGTCAAGTGAAATAAGGGAAAACATTACACTTGAACCCTCGAATCCTGAACCCCTTTTCTCCCCCCTGATAACTAACCCATTACGCTATTCCCTATTTATTTATTGACAAGTCAGGTAAAAATATGGTATAAAGATTAAGATATGTTAAATGCCTTAAGTTTTGATGTTGAAGATTGGTATCATAGTATCGGTTCTATCCCTTTTGAGGAATGGGACAGGTATGAGGATAGACTTATCCTGAATATGAATAACATCTTGCAGGTATTAGATAAATATAGCATTAAGGCTACATTCTTTGTCCTGGGTTGTGTTGCCAGGAAATATCCAGAAGTAGTAAAGATGCTGCATCAGACCGGTCACGAGATAGCGGTTCATGGTTATAACCACAGATTATTATATCAACAGACACCTGATGAGTTCAGGGAAGACCTGAAAAAGGCTATTGGCGTAATTGAAGAATTAATCCAGGAGAAGGTAATAGGATATAGAGCACCTTACTGGAGTATTAACAAACAGTCGTACTGGGCATTAGAGATTATCAGGCAGGAAGGGTTACGGTATGACTCCAGTATCTACCCTATAAAAACCCATCTTTATGGCATGCCTTCTTCTCCAAGGTATCCTTATCGAATTACAAATTCGAAACTCGAAATTCGAAATTCGAAATTTCCAGACAACTCTATTATTGAATTTCCACCTTCTACTATCAGGATATGTGGTATTAATATTCCCATAGGTAGCGGGTTTTACTTCCGTGCCTTTCCATACCGACTGACCAAATGGGGATTAAGCAGGATAAATAAGGAAGGTAACCCTGCATTAATTTGCCTTCATCCACCTGAATTTGACCCCAGAAAACCCAAATTAAAAATGCCTTCCTTGGGTAAATATATATTACATTATTATAACTTAGCTACTACCATGGGGAAATTTAATCATTTAATACGAGAATTCAAGTTTGGCACAATAAGGGAAGTACTTTCCGGGATGGGATGGTTAATGTAATTCAGACCACAGACTACTGACATCTTTAATGTCTGATGTCTGTAATCAGTCGTAATGGGTCAGTGAAATGGGAGTGCAAGCTAAAGGGAATGTTTGAAAATACCGATAAAGGAATTATGAGTTTTTGTGAAGATTGTTTTAAGAAGCAACAACAAATTGATAGTTTAAAAACTGAAATAGGAAATCTTA
>JBDRHR010000153.1:0-5389 GCA_043816605.1 Nitrospirota bacterium | reverse complement strand
CATTCATTGAATAATTCCAATTAAACCCTGAAAGGGTGACATTATTATAGCTCTTTTCATTACATCTGTGGTAATCTGTGAAATCTGTGGATATAATTTCTTGTTTCTAATTGCCCAGGTCGAAAAACTTGAACATCGAGTGATAGATTATGTATTTGGAAAGACCACATCATGTAATCCCTCATAAGGTGTAAAAAAAATCCAATTTTGTCAAATTAGACCCTAATAATTTCAAGCATTTGCGAGTCATAAAATACCCCAAAAGTTAATTTTTCCACACCTTCTTAATTATCAGTGGGAAAAGAAGGAAAATTCCTCAAAGTAACTCTGCTCTTTAGAGCGTAGGAAGGGGAAGTTCCCCAAATTAGGCTTTAGCCCTGAAGGATTAATATTACATAGACAAAAAACCTACTTTCCCGAATCCCTCATTGTAAAAAATTATTGACAAAACCTGAATTTTAGTGTAATATAATACGGAAGACAGATATTAAGGGTAAGGTTTCAATAATCAGGTATCACCCTTCGGACAATCTCAGGGTGACTCATTGTTATGGTGAGCCTGCCGAACCATGATAGCTGACTGCTTAATTAAAAGGAGACTAAAATGGATTATTTTTTGACAGAAGAACAAGTTATGATTAGAGATTTAGCCAGACAAATAGCTGATGAAAAGATTAGACCCGTAGCGGCACAATTAGATGAGAAGGAAGAATTTCCACATGAAATAATGAAGACATTAGCCAATGCCGATTTGTTTGGTGTGTATCTTCCAGAGGAATATGGTGGACTTGGGTTTGGTTGCTTTGAATTATGTCTTGCGGTAGAGGAATTAAGTAAGGCATGTGGTGGTGTAACAACGACTTTTGCCGCCTCTGCATTAGGCACATTTCCCATACTTTTATTTGGGACTGAGGCGCAAAAGCAAAAATACTTGCCTGACTTAGCCAGAGGGAAAAAAATAGCCGCCTTTGGACTTACAGAGGCTGATGCCGGTAGTGATGCCGCCGGGATACAAACTACGGCTACCTCAGATGGTGATTACTACATACTTAATGGCACAAAGCAATGGATTACTAATGGTGGCGAGGCAGAAACTTATGTAATTATCGCCATGACGGATAAAACAAGAGGCACGCGAGGTGCATCGGCAATTATTGTGGAAAAAGGAACCCCTGGATTTAGCTTTGGTAAAAAAGAAAAGAAAATGGGTATCCGTTGTTCTGCGACTACGGAGTTAATCTTCCAGGATTGTAAGGTGCCGAAAGAAAATTTGTTAGCCAAAGAGGGGTTCGGATTTATCGTTACCATGAAAACCCTTGACAGGGCAAGACCGGGTGTAGCCGCTCAATCAGTAGGTATTGCCCAGGGGTCATTGGATTTGGCTGTAAAATATGCTAAAGAACGAATTCAATTCGGTAAACCAATATCCTCATTTCAAGGGATACAATTTATGTTAGCCGATATGGCTACGCAAATAGAAGCTGCAAGGGCACTTACCTATGCTACTGCAAGAATGATTGATGCCGGGAATAAGGATATTTCCAAGGAGTCTGCGATGAGTAAGCTCTTTGCCTCAGATGTGGCTATGAAGGTAACAACCGATGTTGTCCAGATATTTGGTGGCTATGGCTACATGCGGGAATACCCGGTTGAGAAGATGATGCGTGATGCCAAAATTACTCAAATTTACGAAGGCACCAACCAAATTCAACGCCATGTAATTGCACTCGGATTAATCAAAGAATCCGGGGCTGAATAGTTAAATAAGACATATAGGACTTATATGACCTATTTTTAACAAAAAGGAGTGATAAAATGAAGGGTTTAAAGGTAAAGGATGTTATGACGCGTGGGGTGCTTACTATCCCACAAGATGCCTCAGTTAGAGAGGCGGTAGAAATGTTAGCAGACAATGATATCAGTGGTCTGGCAGTTACTTCGGCTGAAGGAGAATTGATTGGAGTCCTGTCTGAGACCGATATGGTCAGGGTGGTTAGTGAAAATATGGAGGGAGAAGATGATTTGTATAGGATAAGGGTTAGCGAGGTAATGGCTGCCCCGGCGATAACGGTCAATAGAGAAGATGACCTGAAAGAGGCATGCAGGATAATGTATAGAAATAATATCCACCGCCTGATAGTCCAGCAGGAGGTAAAAAGGGGTGACCATGTTAAATATTTTCCAGGTGGAATCCTTTCTATTTCTGATGTAATTAAGGTACTATCAGGAAGGAAATTACATGGATAAACTTAATGAAATAATCACGAAACATTCACAAAGGAAAGAAGGTTAAAGAAAAGATGCCACAAGACATTACTTCAATGATGCAGGAGGACAGGATATTTTATCCTCCTAAAGAATTAAGCGAAAAGGCTCACATCAAAAGTATGGATGAGTATGAGCGGCTTTACAAGGAATCAGTGGATGACCCGGAAGGTTTCTGGGGTAGGATGGCAGAAGAAAATCTTGACTGGTTCAAAAAATGGGATAAGGTGTTGGAATATGACTTCTCCAAGATAGGCGAGGTTGAAGAGCCTTATGTCCAATGGTTTAAGGGTGGTAGACTTAATGTCTCTTACAACTGCATAGACCGACATCTCAATTCCTGGAGAAGAAATAAAGCGGCAATTATCTGGCAAGGTGAAAAAGAGGAAGACAAACGCACCCTTACTTATCAACAATTGCATACTGCGGTTTGCAAATTTGCTAATGTGTTGAAGAGTCAGGGAATAAAGAAAGGTGACCGGGTAACCCTATATCTTCCGATGATTCTGGAACTACCGATTGCGATGCTTGCCTGTAGCCGGATTGGAGCAATCCATTCAGTAGTTTTTTCGGCATTTAGTTCTGAATCATTAAAGAATAGAATCCTTGATTGTAATTCTAAAATGGTGATTACGGCTGATGTCGGTTTTCATGGAGGAAGAATTATTGACCTGAAAAGTAAGACCGATGAAGCATTGAATGACTGCGAAGGCGTAGAAAAGGTAATTGTCTATGATCGTGGTAATACGAAAGTAGATATGAAACCCAACCGTGACTTCTGGTGGCATGAAGAGATGAATAAACCAGGGATTACGGATAATTGCAAACCGGAAGAAATGGATGCCGAAGATCCGCTTTATATCCTCTATACAAGCGGTTCAACCGGTAAACCCAAAGGGGTGCTTCATACTACCGCCGGTTATCTCCTCCATGTGGCTCTGAGCCATAGATTAATATTTGATGTAAAAGATGAGGATATCTTCTGGTGTACGGCTGATATCGGCTGGGTAACAGGACATTCGTATATTGTCTATGGTCCATTAGCTAACGGTGCAACGACAATGATGTTTGAAGGAATACCTACCTATCCTCAGCCGGACAGATTCTGGAAAATAGTAGAAGATTACAAGATAAACATCTTTTATACGGCACCAACGGCAATCAGGGCATTGATGCGATTAGGTGAAGAATTGCCCGACAAACACGACCTTTCCAGTCTAAGAGTTCTTGGAACAGTGGGTGAACCGATTAATCCTGAGGCATGGATGTGGTATTACAAAGTTATTGGTAAAGAACGATGTCCGGTGGTTGATACCTGGTGGCAGACCGAGACCGGAGGAATACTTATCACGCCACTTGCCGGTGCCATTCCCACAAAACCAGGTTCAGCATCAAAGCCTTTCTTTGGTGTTGTCCCTGAGATTTTAAGGCAGGATGGCACGGTTGCCGATGTCAACGAAGGCGGTTCTTTGATGATTGCCAAACCCTGGCCGGGAATGATTCGTGGGGTATTTGGTGACCCGAAGAATGACCTGATTAAGAAAGTTTATTTTCCAGTCATCCCGGATAAATATCTCACTGGTGACGGTTGTCGGATAGATGAGGATGGTTTCTACTGGTTAATGGGAAGAATGGATGATGTGCTTAATGTCTCCGGACACCGTTTGGCTACGGCTGAGATAGAAAGCGCCTTAGTCTCTCACCAAGGTGTAGCCGAATCAGCAGTAGTAGGTTTTCCCCATGATATTAAAGGACAGGGTATCTACTGTTTTGTTACCTTAAAAAAAGGAATTGAGGCATCGGATACCTTAAAGAAAACACTGATTGGGCATGTGCGTAAAGCCATCAGTCCAATTGCATCACCGGACAAGATACAGTTCACTGATGCGCTGCCAAAGACACGTTCAGGTAAGATAATGCGGAGAGTTCTCAGGAAAATTGCTGAAGGTGATATTTCTAACATTGGTGATGTCAGCACCTTAGCTGATCCTTCAGTCGTAGATACTCTGGTTAAAGAAAGACAATAGATTGTTATTCAGGTTGTTTAGGCTGTAGGCTGAAGACTATTAGTCACTTCACTACCTACAGCCTAATAGCCTATAGCCTAATAGTCTATTCCCTAAATTGATTTTATAGAGAAGGCGTAGTAGCAGATGAAAAACAAATACTACGCCTTTTTCTTTATTAAATGAGGCAATACGATTTCTATAAAGTTTTTGCCTAATTGTCAGGGCTAAAGCCAGGTTAGTTGTGTTGCCAGCAATTCACGGTGAACATATGAAAAAATAGAGTTTTCACTTGAAATTGCATGTTATTGAACAAAAATAGAATATATATGCTCTTAGACACATTTAAAACTGTCCTTTCATTCCTTATAGACGACATAAGTCTCATCTAATGTCGCATTTAGGATATACTAATCCCTTGCATTCCTCAATGAGGAATTTCTACACATCCAATTTATCTGCAAAATTTTTTATCTCACTATGGACCCTGGCAAAGTACCTTGTATTTTGTTGGCGTTAAGGCAAAATCAAGCAAATGCTCCCATGTCTCAAAAATCAATATCTCTATATAACTACGAAGGGTTTCCCACATATGCCTCTTACTTCCAAATTTCTTACGACACCCTTGATATAGCCGATATGTTAGCTCGAAAATCTGGTGAAAGTAAAATGCCAGTAGAGTTAAAAGGTAAAAATTAAAGCATAGATTCTTTTCTCCATGACCATAATTGTGTTCTATATGGTAACCCTGATTTTTGAGTGTATTAAAACATTCATTTTCTATTTTCCACTTACATCGACAGGCTGTTACGAAATAGAAATTCTGTCCATTTACTCAAATATCTCTGGAAATGACCATAGCCTGTCTGCAAAACTTATTCCTTCAAAAATCTCCATTACAATATAAAATTCTTAAAACATAACCAAAATGAATAATATTTTCAATATCAATTTTGTTTAATAAGGATTATTTGATATAAGCCTCATTAATTTATTATGATTGTTCAAGATGTTAAACATAATCCTAAATCAATTTCGTTTGCAGTACAATATCTCCATATTTTCTTTAAGTTATGAACAATACACATTAGATTAAATTCCCCTTGCACCTTTTCTAA
>JBDRHR010000152.1:0-13107 GCA_043816605.1 Nitrospirota bacterium | reverse complement strand
TATAGCCACCAGCAAGGATAAACATTTCACAACCCCGAAGGGGTGTAATTATTATAGCCATGAAGCAAACAAAACAATAAAATGCCGAAGGCATGACATTATTAATTGCATAAGCAAGAATCATTCCGAACAGTATTGGGTGTGACCCCAATTCTCCCCTGATTATATGTTCATGCACGCTGATATAAAATCAACGATTACAATTTCCTCCCTAATTAATTTTAAATATCGCCCTCCCAATCCTGACGATATTAGCCCCTTCTTCTATGGCGAGCTCAAAATCATTACTCATACCCATTGATAGATATTTTAGCCTGAATTTGTCATTTAGTTCTTTAAGTATTCTAAAATACGGTCTTGCAGATTCTGGGTTATCAGGGGCGATAGTCATTAAACCTTGAATCCGAATATTTGGTAAATACTTAATCTCTATAAGTAATTTTTCAACCGCGGATGGCACTACACCGAATTTAGTCGATTCACCCGAGGTGTTCACCTCAATAAGTATATCTTGCACCTTACCTATCTGAGCGGCTCTTTTATCAATTTCTTTTGCCAGTTCAAAACTATCTACCGAATGTATCAGGCTGAACAGTTTTACGGCATCCTTTACCTTATTTTTTTGCAGATGGCCAACTAAATGCCACTCAACCTGGGTTTTAATTACTTCATATTTTGCCTTTACTTCCTGAACTCTATTCTCACCTATTATCTCTACCCTTGCTTGTATTGCCTCTAAAATCCTATCCGGCTCTACTCCTTTAGTTACCGCTACTAACTTAATCTCTGCCGGGTTTCTACCTACTCTATAAGCCGCTTCTTTTATCCTTTCTTTTATCTTTTGAAGGTTATCTGATATTAACATTTAGATGTTCCTTTAACTTATATGTAAGCATTCAATAATCAGGTATCAGGTATCAGTTAAGACAATGGTTCGACAGGCTCACCATGACAACACTGTCACCCTGAGCTTGTCGAAGGGTGTTTGCCGGTAACCAATACCCTACAAAATTGTTTTAAAATCTGATGGTTAGAACTGAAGGCTGACACCTGATTACTGAAACCTTATACTTACATTATACCTTATTTTCCCTTCATTTACAACAAAAAAAATTTATCAGACCAAAAAAATCTTGACATTTCTGCTGTAATCAGGTAAAATTATCTATTGAAAAGTTTAAGTTAGAAAGGTAAGAGAAAGTAAGCAGGTGAGAAAGTGAGAAAGTGGGATTTTCGTTCTCACTTTCCCATCTGCTCACTTTCTCACCTGCTTATTATAAATGGAGTTTAAAAAATGGCTGGTAAATTTGATAAATCTATATTTATAGCTAAATTTAAAGAAGAAACCGATGAGCGACTTAATAACCTGAATAAGGGGTTATTAAATTTAGAAGAAAATTCAGAAAATGATGCCTTGTTAAATGAGGTATTTCGTGAGGCTCATACATTAAAAGGCTCAGCTAAAATGGTTGGTTTAAATCACATTAACCGCATTGCTCACCAAATGGAAGATTTGCTCGGCAGGGTGAAGGAAAGACAACTTAAATTAACCCCCCAAATAAATGATTTGCTGTTTGAATGTATTGACTCTATTAGAATTTTGATGGATGCAGAAATCTCTAAAAAAGAGGTAAATATAGATGTTGATTTACTTTGTGAAGATTTAAAAAAGGCGTGTGCGGGAGAATTAGTCCGTGAGAAAAAGAGGGTAGATAAAAAAATTCGGTTAGTAGAAGGAACACCTCAAGAAGTCCGATATGAAAAAATAGGATTTGAAGAGACAATCAGGGTTGAAATAGGTAAGTTAGATAGACTCCTGAATTTAAGCGGAGAGATGATTATTAACCGGGGACGATTAAACAGCTTATTTACCCAATTGAAGGATATATCGCAATTATCAAGAGAACAAACCGGTTATCTTGAACAATTAAAGGAAAGAGCCAATGGATTTAAATCAGATGTTGAAAAAATATCCTTATTCCAACAAGAGGTAAAGACCGGCATTGACCGGCTATTGACCAGGTATGATGAAGGACTTAATGAATTAGGTTCTTTTACCAATGAATTAGAGGATATTGTCATTAAAATGAGGATGTTGCCTGTTGCCACTATATTTGACCTTTTCCCAAGGGTGATTCGGGATATGGCTAAAGAATATGATAAAGAAATAAATTTGGAGATTAAGGGTGAAAAGACAGGACTTGATAAAAAAATATTAGAGGAAATTAAAGACCCGTTGATGCATTTAGTCAGAAATTGTGTTGACCATGGGATTGAAACTCCGGAGGAAAGGGCTCTTCTGGGTAAATCACGCACGGGAAAGATATGTTTTGAGGCACGGCAGGAAGGGGCAAATATACTTATTGAAATCTCAGATGACGGCAGAGGAATAGATGCCAATAAAATAAAACGCGTTGCCTTAAAGAAAAAACTTATTACTACCGAACAAGCAGAAAAACTATCAGAAGAGAATACTATTTATCTTATATTTACACCAGGTTTTTCTACCAGAGAAAATGTTACAGACATCTCCGGTCGAGGGGTAGGGCTGGATGTCGTTAAAGAAAATATAGAACGACTTAAAGGCTCAATTATCATCCAGACACAACCAGGTAAAGGAACGAAATTTACCCTGCGTATGCCTCTGACTTTAAGTATTACATTGGCATTGCTAATTAAATCTTGTGGACAGATATTTGCTATCCCCACTTCAGAAATAGAAAAGATAGTTAAAATCTCAAACCCTGAGATAAAATTGATTGGTGATAAGGAGGTAGTTAAAGTAGATGGTAAAACTATACCTTTTGTCAAGCTCAACAGGATTCTTGGGTTAAAAGAGCCATCTTCTCCTCAAGAAATGTTTATGATTATCATTTATCTTGCCGGTGAACGCATTGGTTTTATAGTAGATGAAATAATTAGTGAACAGGAAATAGTTATTAAGAGCCTTGGTGAGTATGTGAAAAAACCTCAAAATATCTCTGGAGCTACTATCTGGGGAGATGGCGAAATAGTTCTTATCGTGGATATATTTGATTTGATGAAATCGGCTAAAAAGTCATATTTTGAACCAAAAAACTTGAATGTTGAAGAAAAAGAGGAGGGGGAGAAAACTTCTTTTGCCTCTATTTTAGTTGTGGATGATTCATTGACTACCCGGGAGCTTGAAAAAAACATCCTAGAATCAGTAGGTTATGATGTCCATTTAGCTATTGATGGAAAACATGCTCTGGAAAAACTCAAACAAAAAAGATTTGATTTGGTTGTTACTGATATTACTATGCCCAATATGAATGGATTTGAATTAACCTCCTCCATAAAGAAAGATGCTCAATATAAGGATATACCTGTCATTATGGTTACCTCTGAGGAAAAGGAAGAGGATAAAAAAAGAGGGGTTGAAGTAGGTGCTGAGGCGTATATCCTTAAATCTGCCTTTGACCAAAAGGGTTTGTTAGATATCATTGAAAGATTAGTTGGGTAATATGGGAATATAAGGGTAAGAGGGTAAAAGGTTAAATTCCTCCAATCATCGCCATCATTTGCCTGGCATAACTATTCTGTGGTTCTACATTTAAGACCGCTTCAAATTCTTGCCTGGCTTGCTTAAGTTTTTGTTGATTGATATAAATGGTACCTAAGTTATTACGGGCAAAGATATTTTTTGCATCTAACTCAATTGCCTTTTTAAATTGAGTTTCTGCTTCTTTATACTTTTTTTGGTCGAAGTAAATTTTGCCGAGTTTGCCATACAAATCCGCATTTTTAGAATTATAGACAATAGCCTTTTTCAAAAGCTCTATTGACTTATCTATTTTTCCTGTAACCTGATATAATTCCCCTAAAATTCGTAGATAATTTGGGTCATCAGGAAACAAAGCAGATGCCTGTTCCATTTCTTTAATCGCCTCCTCATATCTCTCTTGCCGGACATAAATAGCCGCGATATTATTATATGGGTCGGCAAACAAGGGCTTATAAATAAGAGCCTTTTTAGATGCCTCAATTGATTTATTAGCCCAGGCATTATCTCCTGTCCTAACATATTTTTCCCCATAAGAAGAACTTAAAAGATTATAATAATATGGATGAAGCGGATTACATTTTACCGCCTCTTCCCCTTTGGCAATAAGTTTGTCTAACCAGGCCATATCCTGAGTTTGATTAGATTTAATATTATAGGCATTCAAAACCTCACCATAATAAAATTCCTCACCGGGATTATACTCTAATGCCTTTTCATAACTGGCAATAGCCTGGTCGGTATTACCTTGACTATTCATAGCCATGCCATTTTTATAATAAATATCCGCAATATATGGTCGTAAGGATAATGAAACTCCATAGTAAATTAAAACCATTAACGGGATACCGATGGCAATACGAGGAATAATAGGAAGGCTAATTGGTTTTGTATTATGAGGCTTAGGCATACCAATAGGTATTGCCATACCTAATAATAACCAGAATAAAGACGATGTGGCAATGATTCCAAAACCAACTTGATTTTGCACAAGATAAGAGACTATCGCCGCTAATACCCCAACTAACAAAATCTTGTTTTCTTCTTTAATTGACGGGAAGGCTTGATAGAGAAACTTAAATCCAGGTTTTAATAATTGAACACCTCTTTCAATGAACTTGATTAATAGGAAGATTGGATAGAATGGATAGAATAGTAAAATTATAATCCTTTTGATTAATGGATTGATTAATGGGAAGACTTGATAGAATAGTAAAATTATAATCCAGAGGTAAGCCCCTAATCCTAAAAGACCGCGAGTTGTAGCTATATCTATGAATTCATTATGAGCCTTGTCAATCAGGCAATTTCTTCCGCCTTCTGTCCGAATGAACTCAAGTTTTTCATACTGAGTAGAAACAAACCGTAAGGCATCCGGTCCTATCCCTAAAAAAGGATGCCTTTTTATAATCTCCAGTCCTGTCTGCCAGATATAAACCCTTGTCTTTGCGGTAGAGGTAAATTTTAAAGTAGGAATAGCCTTTCCTTCCTCTTTTTCCATTTTAACCGTTGAGGCAAACTTCTGGACTAAACCGGACTGCCCCCCTAAAAAAAATACGGCACTTGCAACACCCATTACCACAAAAAGTACGGCAAGTCTGAGTTTAGCTTTAAGAAGTTGCCTGTGAAGAAGGAATCCGAACAGAATTATTCCTGCACCCAGTCCCAGTGCTCCTCCTCGATGTGAAAGGATGGAAAAACATTTGTAGATTAAGAGGAGACTAACCAAACAAAGTCCCAGAAGAATAACCTTTCTGACCTGATTTTTCTTCTCCTTTAGCTTTTCAGGATATAAGAAAAATAATGTTAAAGGGGCAAAAAACACTATGGCTAAATAACCACCTATAAAATTGGGATTGCCAAAGGTAGAAATTACCCCGGATTCCCATTTAGTTAAATCAATTCCATAAGATTGTAATATCCCAACTAAGGCAGATAAAACCCCGGCAATGGTAATAAATATAATGGTTCTCTTAAGATATTTACGCTCCCTTAAAAAATTCACAGCAATATAATATAGGATAATATAATTAAAGGTGCTGAGCAATCCATCGTATCTTTTGTATTCACCTACAAGGCTCATATAAGGATGGACGCCTGTTATGGTAGTGGCAATATTTATAATTAAGTAAGCAAGTATTGGTATATCCAGTGGGGTTCTTATAAATTGAGCCTTTTTTGTGAAGGTAAGTTTTAAGAGCCAAATTCCAATGATAATAAGGGTCAAAACCCGCATAGCCGTTACTTTAGCCAGGTCAAAACTGGTTATACGAGCATCAAAGATAAGGGCAATAGTTAAAATCATTAAAAATAAAATTCCTATAATTATTCTATCACAATATTCATCGATAACAAGGCAAGCCTTTTTGTTTGAGGGTTTTGAAGGTTTTGAGGGTTTTGATAGCTTCATTGTGTTTTTAGTATATCATACCTTTATTCAAAAAGTCAATGTAATTTATGCAATTAGGGTAATCGGTCAGTTACGCGTGGGGAATTTTATTATTTAAAGGATATGTAGTAATCGAATTTAACAAATTTATCGAATTTAATTGTCTTTCGTTTAATTCATTTAATTCGATTACTATTTACAGAATGAATTAATCCACTAATAATTGACCCATTACTGGGGGCGTAATACTTCAGTTATGAGGGGTAATAACTCACTTATGGGTTTTTCATAAATAAGTTCCTTTTTTCGGAGGACTCAAAATGTATAAGGCACTGATGATTTTAATGAGTTAAAGGATTTAGAATGATTAATCTTTTAAAAAATCACACAAATCATTATAATCATTAAATCATTAGTATCTTACACATTTTTGGGTGTCCGATTTTCCACTAATAACTAAGGAATTACTTAAATATCGTTAAATACTTTTTGGGGACAATTCAGTGACACAATACTTAATTTACCTTTTTCCTCGTAATTATTTTAAGATTAAAAATCCTTCCAAAATCCTTTTTCTATCCCCAAAATCTTCGATGGTGTTTCATAATAACTAACTGGTGTAAGCAGAAAAGGAAATAACGGGTTATATTCAGTATAGCACATAGTAATCAAAATTTGACATAGAACAAAATTCGGGATAGTTCACTTCTGTTTGAAATTTTTAGAGTATAGAAATATGGAAAATGGAAAAATACAAAGGGACGGGATTAATTTCCATTTTCCAATTTCCATTTTCCATTTTCCCAAAAGAAATTATCGGCATTATCCTATGTAAAACTTTCGTTAATAACTGCTATAATCAATGGTAATGCTTATAATGTTACCTCTTCTGAAAGATTCATTCCTTCCTGAATCAGTGTGTCTCGCACTGTCTTTCGTACTTCAGTAGCAATATGGAGGGCACTATCTACTTCTTCTTTTGTCACCTCTAAATCTTCTCCCGGATATCGTGTCGTAATCGCATAAGAAGTTAGCCATTTCGCCTCCTGAATCGTTTCAGGCCAAATTACTTGTTGTTTAACGCATAGTTCCAGCAATAAAGAGATATTGTGGGTATAAGGAAAGTCTATCCTTCGATGAACAAGATATGCCTTCAGATATTTCTCAACACATTGCTGGGCATGATAGGCAATCAACCGATATGGACACCCACTGGTTAATGTCAAGCCACATTGTGCCAGACGCAAATCTTCATCAGCGTGGGCAAGCCACTGCTTTATTTTTCGTAATATCTCTTGATTAAGATCGCTCATAAAGAACCCTTCCTTCCTTCCATGCAGTCCGTGCCACAGTGCCAGGAATTTGACGATCTATTTCAAATTCTTCAGGAGAAAGGATAACAATATCTCTTGCGATGCCTAATCCCTCTAAAGATATATCCATAGATACCATCAAAGCACGGCGATTGCCTTTAATGGGACAGATAACTAAAATATCTACATCACTACGAGCATCTGCTGTTTGGCGTGCTTGTGAACCAAAAAGGATAATTTGATATGGCTGGAAATTAGTTGTTAATCGTTTTACAATTTCTGCAAGGACTTGTTCATTAATCATCATTTTACCTCCACAATCTTCAGGAGATTAATCAACAGCGGATAAATCTTTTACCCATCAACTGTTTAATCACCCCTTTAATTTCAAGTTGAATTAAAACACCAGCTACCTGAGCGGCGGTCATTTGGGATAAACAAGAAATGGTATCAATATGTTGCGGCTCGATGGAAGAGATGAATTGATATAGTTTATCTTCATCTGTGGAGAGGGCTATTTCAGTATTTTTTTTTACTTGTGGAATATTTTTTAAGGCATCCCTGAATAATTCAAGTTCTTCAATTATATCTTCGGCAGATTCAGTTAATTTAGCCCCTTGCTTGATTAACTGATGGGTTCCTTGACTTAATCTGCTTCCTACCGAACCAGGAACGGCAAATACCTCCCTGTTTTGCTCTAAAGCACAATCAGCCGTAATCAATGCCCCACTTTTGAGAGGTGCTTCAACAATAACCGTGCCTAATGATAATCCACTGATGATACGATTACGCTGTGGAAAATTGAATTTTTCAGGTGGTGTGCCTATGGGAAATTCAGTAATAATTGCCCCATGTTCTATGATTTCATAAAATAATTTTTTATTTTCCGGGGGATAAATAATATCTATTCCACAACCTAAAACAGCAATGGTTCTTCCATTAGAATCTATGGCACTACGGTGAGAGGCAACATCAATACCACGGGCTAATCCACTAATAATAGTAAAACCTGCATGGACTAACTCTGCGGCAAGTCGCTCTGCTATGGTTTTACCATAAGTAGTAGCCGCTCGGGAACCCACCATAGCAATAGATAATCGGTCATCCGGCTGTAATTTACCTTTTAGATAAAGGACAGGTGGCGGGTCGTAGATAGACTTTAAATTCATCGGGTAGTCTTCACTGTCTAAGGTTAAAACGGTTACCCCTTCTTTTTCAACCTTCTCTAATTCCGCATCAACCTTTACCTTATCTTTTTCTTCGATTATCCGTTGTGCGAGCTGAGGACCTATTCCCTTTACCTGACTTAAATTTGAGGCATTAGCAGACAGAATGGCTTGAGGGCTACCAAAATGTTTTAAAAGGGTAGCAAACCTCATTGGACCTATGCCAGTAATCATATTTAGTTGAATCCATGGTTTTATATCAGAATTATTCATTACTGGCTATATTATAAAAGAAATAACTCGTTTTGTCAATTAAAATTTAATTAGGGATATTATAGGACTTATAGGTCTTATAGGACTTATAGGTTTTTAGGGGGTGGAATGCTATTCCCTATTCCCTTTTCTTCTTAATCCCCAGGATACTCAAGAAGAACGATGAAAATATCACCTGAATACCAATGACTATAAAGGTTAAGGCGACTAATCCGGGACGAATCTCACTTAAAGGACCAAAATTACCGCAAATCCAGCGAATCAAGATATAACCGTTTATGGCTAATCCTGACAATGTGACTAAGACACCGATGATTAAGCCCCTTTCTAAATTAAAATGCCTGAGAAACCATTCGATGACTTTATCATTTTCTTCAAAATGTTCAGTCAAGGAATACGCCTTAGCATATAGCCCAAGATTGACCGTTTGAAAACCGAGAATAGCCAATAAACTCCCTAAAACCATGTAATGAATATCGAAAAATAATTCACCTAAAATTAAAGGTCCTGGAAGTAAGACAAGTAAAATAACCATTCCAGGGAAAAACATCATTAAACCGGGAATTAAAAATAAATAGGTAGGAGAATACAGAAGCATAAATCTAAGGTGTCGCCAGCCATCCCTGAATGAATTAAGTTTTGATTCCCCTTGACGAGGATAATAGGTGATAGGTATTTCTTTGATTTTTAGTTTAAGTTTTAGTGCCTTAATGACCATTTCAGAGGCAAATTCCATACCCAGAGTTTTAAGATTCATTTTTTTATATGCCTCTTTAGTTACCGCCCGCAGACCACAATGGGCATCAGATATTTTAGCCCCAAAAAATAGGTTTAAAAGCCCTGTAAGGATAGGATTACCAATATATTGATGTAACCAGGGCATTGCCCCGCTTAATATTTTACCCTTAAATCGACTGCCAATACAAAACTCATAGCCGGCATTAAAACTATCTAAAAAATTACCCAACTCTTGTAAGTCGTAGGTATTGTCCGCATCAGCCATGATGATATATTTACCCTTAGCCTCTTCCAATCCCATCAAATAGGCACTACCATAACCCATTACCGGCTGATAGACTACTCTGGCACCCATAGATTTAGCGATGTTAGCTGAATTATCCGTAGAGGCATTGTCCACAACAATTACCTCGCCCTCGACACCTTCATTTTTAAAGGAATCAAAAGCCTTTTTAATACAAATTCCAATAGTCTCTTCTTCATTTAAACATGGCATAACTACAGATAGCTCCATTGTTCTCTCCATTTCTTTAGTTTTGTTTAACTATTTACCGGTTATCAATCATTATACATAAATTCTACCATAAGAATTCCATTTTGTCAAATTAAAGTTGGGGTGATAAAATAGTAGCAATTGGTAAATGAGCATTTGCTGTTGAATGTCGAAATGTATCCCTGCTAACATTAGCCTTCACCTTCGTCCCATCATGCATCACCCGCTCTAAGGTGACCAACCCCTCACTACTAAGTACCCCTAATATCTCTATAAATAATCCATTCAATTCATCCCTGTAAACTACACGAAAATCCGATAGGGTATGATAGTTAATCTCCTCCATTCCTGTAAGCCATTGATAGGCAGGGTCGTAGTTACATAACATGGATATCTCTCGTGCTGAACTAATCCCTTTGCTATATGAATATGTCCAGATACTAATCAATAATTGAGGATCAAAAGCAGGACGACCAGACTCCCCCTCAACAGATTCAATATCCTCATAGTATTTGCTTAAATCAAGTCGCCCTATCAATTCCCATATCGCCCGCACATCATGATCTTCCCCTACTAAAGTGTCTATATCCATACTCCTCAATATCAGTTGGTTTCGATTAATCAGTTTCAACCTTGGCTTCCTATTCTTTTTCTCCCCCTTTTCTTTAATCCCAGCAAAAGGTATTCCTTCCTGATGAATATCTCCGAAAAATATTTCCATGCCGGGTAAATGCTCATTATTCCCCATGATTATGATCCCTCCCTTCCTCTTTGGAGATTGTTTTCCTTTTGAGAATCAAGGTATTCTTATCTTCTATAATCCATTCGATGCTCTCACTCTTTTCAAACTCAAGGGCTTGCGCCATCGGGGCGGGACATATCAAGTAATATTGCCGATTCTTATTCCTCCGTTGAATAATCTGAACCTTGGAAAAATAACCCATAATAAATTACCTCCTCTCACTTCTTTTATTATAATAAAATCATAGTTATACAACTATGTCAAGTGTTTTTTTGTATCTGGGAGTATTATTTGGTGGATTTTTTCACACCTTCTGAGGCATTATAAAAAAAATTACAAAAAACTAAGAGGCATTCGGGAAATTTGTAGAGTCTTGTAGAATAAGGGGAAATAGAGGGTATGGAAAAATCTTTCCCCCAAGCAAACCTAGTAAAAACAAGGGTTTAACTTTTCAAGAAGGTATTAAGTAAGAAAATTCACTCCAAGATAAAACAAAGGATAAATTGTCACGCAAAGACGCAAAGGAAAAATAGAACTAAATAGTGCAGGTAGAGGTAAAGGTAGAGATCGCAATCACCTTATCATCGGTTTCATTCGTTTTTACCTTTACCTATACCTTTACTTTCTTGGCGAACTTTGCGCCTTTGCGAGAGAAAAAATTATCGAATTCCTCAAAAAGCCTATTTCCCGAATGCCTCACTAAAAAAACTTCAACTTTTATTTTTTGTGTTAATCTTAATTTATGAATAAACATTCAACATTCAACATTCGACATCAGCTGATTTTACCTCCTCTATAATCAAGATCTGGAATCAATATCTGGTCCAATACTGTTCGTAATGCTAAATCATACCAAACAGTATTGGGTCTGGTCCCAAAGTATTTTCTATTCAACCTGCAAGGTGAGGCAGATAACTCTCACCATGATTTAATATAATTATTCAGGTAGATAGGCTGAAGGGGTTTAGGTTGAAGGTTAGGAGTAACTATTTACTCAAATGAAGTGTAACCGTAAAATTAACTGTAAACTGTAAAATGGATAATGAAAAATTGAAAATTAGAAGATCATAACCTTATCTTAGGTTTATTTATACAGCATTCATTTTACATTTTTCATTTTACAGTACCCATTTTACATTTTTATCCAATTATACTTCAGATGGCTAAAGTGTTACGGTTAGGAAGACTATGAATTTCTTCCACCTTCAGCCTAAATCCCTGAATAGTTACAACTTAATTCTATTTAATCTGACTATGTAGGCAGATTAAATTTTATAATAAGAATCAAGAAGGGGATTGCGAATTGTGAATAAATCGGAATGGTTCACTTTTGTTTGAAATCTTGTGGTTAAAAGATGGAGTTGGAATTAGAAATTTGAAATTAGCACAGAAGCAGAATCTTTTCTTCCCAATTTCTAATTTCCAATTTCCAAAAGAAATCATAGGGAAAACGATAAAATGAATCATCCCAACAAATCCAAAATCGACAATCCAAAATCTAAAATTTAAAAGATAAGGAGGAAATAAAAAATGAAAAGGTTAATGATTTTATTAGTATTGCTGTTGGGATTAGTTATTGCCCCAACAAAATCTGCCTTTGCCTTACAAATCAATTGGGCAGATATTTTTGTTACCCCAAATGGTGACCCTTCTATTGTCGGTGGTTATCTTGGTGGAGATGGGGATCAAGTGAGTTCTCCAAACGAGTGGATTGATTGGAGCATAGGCAATTGTGTGCCTTTCAGTGGTACGGTAACAAGTGATATGGTATTTTCCACCGCTGTTGGAAATTTCATAACTCCGGCTAATTGGTACGAGCGGATGCGGATTACCAAAAATGGTAATGTAGGCATCGGGACGGCGAAGCCACTAGAAAAACTTACCGTTGCGGGAACGATTGCGTCAACCCACGGTGGATTCAAGTTTCCTGATGGGTCTATTCAGACTACTGCGGCTTCAGCAGGTGGTCATTATGTAGGTGAGCTCTACGGTGGTGGCGTAGTATTTTATGTTGACCACACAGGAAATCACGGGGTTATTTGTAGCATGATAAACATTAGCACATCCCAAGTATGGAGCAATGTATCATCAACATTAATTGGACCAACCGCACAAAGTGATTGGAACGGACAAGGCAATACCAATGCAATTATAGGACAAGATGGACACTCAAACAGTGCTGCAAAACTATGTGATGGTTACACAAATAGTGATTACGGCTCAGGTAGTTATTCCGATTGGTATTTGCCAACAATTGCACAATTAAATAAACTGTACAATGCAGTATATGAAGTAAATAAAGCCCTTGACAGCGATGAAAATGGTGCAACAACTGGATTGGAAGATTTGTGGATTTATACATTGGCCGAAGACCTTGAAATAAAGGTTCACGAGGCGACTAAAAAATTTCCCGTTGATGAAAAATATCGAAGTATTGATTAATTGAGGCGCTCATCCGCCTCTGTAGCGA
>JBDRHR010000151.1:0-6769 GCA_043816605.1 Nitrospirota bacterium | reverse complement strand
ACACTATCCACAATATTACTACTACTATTTTTAATAATTATTTTAGGATTAGGAAAGTCCACTTTTAAATCTTAAATGACAGCCCCAAAAAAAGTAGTTGACTAAACACAGATAAGATGGTATTATTGAATAAAAAAGAATGGAGGATGGTAAAAATGTCTGATAAAGTAATTGAATTTGAAGAAGAGGTGCCTTTAGAAGAGATAATGAGGTATCCAGGGGAATATTATGCTATTGTTGACCATAAAATTGTAGCTCATGGAAATGACCCGGCAAAGGTTCGACAGGAAGCAAGAAAGATTTCTCCACATCCAGCGATAGGAAAAGCTCCTACTCACGAAGTTGTGATTTACTAACCTTTAGAGGGAGATGAGGCTATAATGCTTAAAAAATGGAAGCCAATTATTCTATTAACTCTAATTTCGGATACTGCCTCTTTAGAAGAACATTTGCTTGTGGATTCTGGAGCAGACATAACACTAATTCCTGAGAAAGTTGGCAAAGAACTTGGTTTTGCCTTAAAAGAGGATGAAGAGATAGACTCACTCGGTGGGGTAAGTGGTTCAACTCCGATTGTTTATCGCCAATTAAAGTTACGGATTGGTAAGTTTGAGTTTGATGCTCCAGTAGCTTGGGCACTTGAAGAAGGAATTCCTTTTCTTTTAGGCCGCGAGGTTGTTTTTGATAAATTTGATATTGAATTTAAACAGGCTGAAAGAAAGGTAATTTTTCGATGGCGTGGTTAAACAAAAGAATGAAAAATTAAAAAATCCGTGTCAATCCTGAAAAATCCTGACAATCTGCGTTCTAATTTTTCTCCGTTTCTCCATTCTCCCCCTTTCCCCTTTGTTACACCCCAAAAAGTAATTGACTAAACATAAATAAAATGGTATTATAAAGAATAATGTCATGCCCATAGGAGGTGAAAAGGCAAATGAGTATGGTACAAGAAATTGAAAGAACAATTACTCAGTTACCTAAGGATGACTTAACAATTTTGAGAGGATGGTTTGAGGAATTTGATGCAAAAATGTGGGATGACCAGTTTGAGAAAGATGCTCGAGCAGGGAAACTTGAGAAATTAGCCAGTGAAGCCATAGCAGACTTTCGGACCGGTAAGTGTGAAGAACTATGAAACATTTTGCTAACCCGTCATTTTGGGTTTGTTATGGACAATTACCAGTATCTGTTCAGAATTTGGCAGATAAGAATTTTGAGCTTCTTAAAACTAACCCCAGACATCTATCTTTGCATCTCAAGAAAGTCGGCAAATATTGGTCGGCCAGAGTAGGCAGAAAGTACCGAACTATAGCCGTGGAAATAGATGAGGGTTTAATTTGGTTTTGGATTGGCACTCATCCTGAATATGACAGATTATTACAGCAATTGGTATAACTCGATGTTCAAGTTTTTTCCTAACTCATTTTGTAGGATTTAGCCTCATAGAGGCGAACTGTTTGTAGCATAATGCCATTACCAAAATATTAGCCTCGTAGAGGCGACTTGTTCATATATCGCTCCTATGGAGCTTGATGTTATGGTGAGGTATTTTATCTACAAACAGATTGCTCCTCTGGAGCAAAAGGCAGATAGCATTGTTCACCTACAATAATTCGTGATGAGCCAAAAAACTTGAACATCGAGTATAACAACTCTGTTTTTGCCACCGACAACAAAGAGTTTTAGGGTCAGACATTAAAAGCAGAATTAAGTTGACCGAATGATAATAGTAAATTCTGCTTTCGAGGTATGACCCAATTATATCTTACAAATTACGAAAGGTGCTTTTGTTCAAAAATCTATCAGAATGTTATGGGGACACTTGTAATCGCAAATTTTAATTTGCGTGCATGCACGCTGATATAAAATCAGCGAATACAATTCCTTCCCGAATGCACGCTGATATAAAATCAGCGAATACAATTCCTTCCCGAATGCACGCTGATATAAAATCAGCGAATACTATGAGGATATATAATTATGGAAATAATAAATCCATTTATCTATGATAGACCACTTAACCCAATAAAGGATAAGGATATTTCTATCATTAGAGAAGCAAAAATAAATGAAGTAATATTGGGTCTGGAAAGAGGGGATTATTTTGCATTATTAGCACCTAATCATACCGGAAAAACTACCTTTATTTACCAGTTGACAGAAAGAATTAAGCAACAGTTACCTAATTATCGTTCCATTTATATTAATTTTGAAGGGATACAACATTATAATTCAGAAGTATTCTTCCAACACCTTGCCCAGTATATCATTCTTCGATTTCGAAAAGAAGAATGGGGTGGAATATCCGGAGGAACGCATATAAAAAATGCAGGCAATTTCAGACATTTCCTTGAAATTATCGCCTCAAAGATAGATTTTAATCTAATATTTTTCTTGGATGGAATTGAAATTTTATCTAAAGAAATCGCCAAAGAATTATTGTTTATCTTAAAAACAATCTACATTGAATCTACCATTAATCAAAAATTTAAAAAGACTACTGTTTTAATCTCCGGGACAGTAGATTTACTTGAACTAACCGTGGGAGAAGATGCAATGACCTCTCCTTTTAATATATCTGAGCAAATAACCTTAAGCGATTTTCAAGAAAAAGAGGTTTTAATATTCATCCAAAAACTTAATGACATAGGGATTAAAATAAATAAAGATTGTATTAACAAACTTTATGAGCTCACAAAAGGACAACCCTACTTAGTCCAAAAAATATGTTATATGGTAGTTGAGACAGCTAAGGAGAAGCTCAAGAATGAAAAGAAGGAAATAACTATGGAGGAGTTTAATGAGTGTATTGAGCAAATTAGTGAAGCAGAGGATGAAGCCTTTGCATATTTGACTTTAAAACTTGAGCAGGAATTAGAAGATGATGTAGAATTACTTAAGATATTAGAAAGTCTATTATATAGTAAAGAAGATACTTATATCGTTGGTAAATGGGATACAAGTTTTAAAAAATTAGAATTAGCAGGGGTAATTGCCAAAGAAGGTAATAAAATCAGGATAAGAACCCCTCTTTACGAGAAGGTTTTAAAAAGACATTTTACTAAGGCATATTTTGCTCGGATTTATTTCGCCAAAGAAAAATGGGGAGAAGCAACTCGTGATTTTAAAGAGCACAATATAAGTCAAAAGGAGTTAAAAGCCGTTGCAGAAATCTCACATAAGCAAGTAGGATTAATTACCAAAACTACTACTTCAATGTTAAAAAAGCTGCCTCTTGATAAAATTCTGGATATGATATTGGAATCAATTGTCCAATGCCTTGGATTTGAAAGGAGTTATCTGTATTTGATAGATAGAAAGGAAGAGAAACTTATCTGTAATCAAATAGTTGATTCTAAAAATCAAATTGATAAGGATACCCTTTACCATATTTATCTTAAAGGAGATACTAAATCTCACCTGGCAACGGTTATTTTAGAGCAAGAAGAATACCTTAGTCCTGAGATTGCAACTCAGGCAAAAAACGACACATATCTTAGACAGCATTTTGGAGAGAAAGGTTCAGTATTGGCAATTCCTTTAATAAATGAAGATAAATCTATGGGGATATTAGGTGTTTATAACACAAATCCAATAAAAGAGGCGGATAGGAATCTTATCTCTTTCTTCGCCAATCAAATAGCCCTTATAATTAAAAATGATACCATCTGCAAACGGCTTCGTATATTAAATGAGATTTCCGGGCTCATAGCCTCTAATACAGAAATTTCAATTATCCTGAATTTAATTATAAAAAAGATATTAGAAGGGCTCGATTTTGCTGAGATTGGTTTGTTTGAGTTTAAAGATAATGTCTTGAAACTCAAGGATAATATGGACTGGTCACAAAAGAATGAATATAAGTTGGGAGAAGGAATTATTGGAACAGTTGCAAAGAATGGAAAACCAAACAAAATCTCTACGACATCTCAGATGTCTATGACAAATGAAGAAGTATTAGCAGTTCCTTTAAAACTTGAAACTCAGGTAATTGGAGTATTGGCGGTACGAAGTGTCCTGCCTAATTCTTTTAATACGGATGATATGGAATTTTTATCTACCTGTGCGGAACAAATCGTGATGGCGATTGATAACGCTAAACATTTTGAAGAGATAGAACAAAGATTTAATAAATAGATAGAAATATTATGGAAACAAGTAGAAATAAGTGGAAATATATGGAAATAGGTAGAAAGATGTGTAAGATACTAATGATTTTAATGATTTAACGGATTTAGAATGATTTAATTTAATTTAATCATACTAAATCATTTAAATCATTAAAATCATCAGTGTCTTACACATCTTTAACTTCAATCCTATAAGTAGAATTAGGGAAGTAGAATTAGGGTCAGACCTTAAAAGCAGAATTTAGGGCTTTTTAATTCTGCTTTCGAGGTCTGACACCAATCCTCTCCTTTAACAACCTGTGGGTAATCCTTTAACAAAAAAGGGGGTTACTCAGTAATTCTCTTCTAAGCAGATCATTGGCTATCTTTGAGGCGGAGATATGCTCTAAATGGGCACGCTCTTCCAGTGCCCTAACGATTTGTTCATCTACATCAATCTCAAAATGACGCCTGTCAAGATGTACATCAACTTCAACAGGAGTCATGTATTCCAAATAGTCAGTGGAATCATGGGTATCCCAAAACTCTCCTGCTTTCTCATAAGAAGAGAACTCCTCAGGAAGATGATCCTTCTTCTCATTTATGATCTTCATAGTACCTCCTTTCCGAATGGGTCATATCTCGTGCTGATATTGGCAAAGCCGCTTCAGATTTGTCAATAAAAAAGATTACTAAATATCGTCCGGTCGAGGTCTGTCCAAATGCTTCGTACACATTTTCGCCCTTGACTCTGCCTTTCTCTACCCTCAATATATGCGGCTTCCCAAAGATAATACTTTCGACTTCTTTGGGAGTAACTCCATGCTTAACCTTTAGCTTCTCTATGAACTGTATCTTCCAAATGACTTCTCTAATCCTCAAATTTTCATTCTCCAATGTTTAACAATAGCATATTCAAATTGGACGATAAAACCTTTTGACCTAACGCAAAACTCAATGGCGACGAGCGCCTTTCCTTGCCATCCGCTGAAGTGACTTGTTAGGCAAAAATATTGAGGGCAACCTCGAAAGCAGAATTCAGGACTTTTTAATTCTGCTTTCGAGGTCTGGTATAATACCTTTATCCTCTATAATCAAAATGCCTAAAAATATTATGGGTTTCCTTCTTTTTCGATTAGAATTTCTCCAATGAGCTTGCCATCTTCTGCCACCCAAGAATAAGGATTCCAACCAATGTTATAATTACACTTCTCTATTAAAAACATTTTTAGGGTATCTGTCAAACCTCCTAGTGAATAACAATTTTTATCATACAACCATTTTATTATTTTATTTTTATTGGGTATTCCAGTGATTTCTACTTCGAATAATTTCGGATTATCTTTCTTTATTTGTTGCACTTCGGGTGCTACTAGTAATCTTCCATCATAAAAAAATTTAGTACCAATTTTTATCAAACCATTTTCAACGGCTGTTCGTATTCTAACTGATAAATCTGGAGTTTTTGTTCTCTGTTTTTCCTTAGCCAGTTGTCTTCCTTTTTCTTTGATTTCAGCTGTTAAAATTACTCGACGAGCTAATAAATATTTGTTATTCAATTTATGCAATTGAAATTCAACAGCGTTAATTTCAACTCCATAATCGGAAAGCCACGAAATCATTTTTTCAGCATCTTCATCTAAATCTAAGATCACTAACAATATTTTTTGAGATTGATTTACTTCTTCTTCAGGATTATCGCTAAGTTCTTTACATAAATCCTCAAAATTATCAAATTGAGGATAACCTGAAGAATTTCTTTCCCCTTTATTAATAAACTCTTTGAATTCTTCCCAGTTCATATCTGCAATCTTGGCAGCATAGTCAATAGATTGGCCAATTGCTTCTCTTCTACCCTTGTCTTTTTTTAATTCAATTATTATTGTATTCCCCCGATCGTCAAGACAAAGTAAATCAAGATGATCTCTATTATTGAAATATAATTGTCTTCCTATGAGTTTCAAGTTATCACCCAGTATGCTTATATCCTTTGCTAAAATATTTTCCAACTCTTTTTCAAGTTCAAATTGATTCAATTTATCAATTTGATGTGCTTCATATTTATCTAAATCTATTTCCCAAATCTTTATTTCTTCTTTTGACATTTTTCCCTTGCTCCTTTTGTTGAAGTTATTAATTAGTCATTTTGGGGTAGAATTATGGCCAGACCTTGATTACAGAATTTGCCATCAAGTAAATTCCGTAATTAAGGTCTGCCCCCAATCTCACCAATCTTAGCCTAACTCTATCAGATTCAAATAATTATAACAATTTTCTCTCCATCTCCGGATGAGTACCAACCCATTTAAGAATGTAGGTGCTACCTTCGATAGAGAACAAGCATCGATAATAATCATCCACATAAAATTCCCACAATCCTTTAATACTTTCAAATCGATGAATCTTCAGCGATGGATATTTGGGATTCTTTAACAAAAAACGCACCTGTTTCTCAAACTTCCTTTTGATATATTCAGGCAAGGCTACATAATATTTATCAAAATTATCGTCTTTGGCAACTTTTCTTTCATCTGAAAATCCCCTTTTCTCTTTAATAAGCCTTTTGGTATCAAGGAGTTATGTATTTTTATCCTCTATTCTGTAACTATTGAAATCTTATTTTGGACACTATATCCCCTTGACAGGCTAACCAAAAAATT
>JBDRHR010000150.1:0-10888 GCA_043816605.1 Nitrospirota bacterium | reverse complement strand
TTGTAGTATAAATAACTGTAAATTGTAAAATGGATAATGAAAAATTAAAAAATTACAGCATTTCGCATGGTTTACCATCTTTTATTTACGCATTCTCATTTTACATTTTTCATTTTACAGTACCCATTTTACAGTATTTCAATAAAATTAGCCGGTTTCAGGCACCATCAGAAATTACGGATTTTATGGATGGCAGGATTTCTGCTTTTGGCATCAGGGGTTTTTGCAGGGGAATTGGAGATAAGTGGAAGTTTGCAAAATGAGTTGACTTATACCGAGAGTAATCCTTGCTCTAAATTTGGCACAACAGCAACGAGGCAAGCCTCATCCGGACTGGCAAATTCTATTCAATTGAGATTAGACCTTGAGACAAAACCTGATAAGGATGCCAAATTAGAGGTAAAAAGCCTGTATGATTATGATGCCTTAATCAACGACGGTAAGTTTTATCTTAATCGTGCTTGCCTTTCACTGAAGATAAAAGAACTCTATTTATTAGTTGGTAAGCAGAGTATAGTCTGGGGGACCGGTTTTGCCTGGAATCCAACAAATTATATCAATCCACCTAAAGACCCAACAAAACCAAAGTCATCTGAAATAGAGGAAAAAGGGGTAACGGCGATAAAGGCTGAAATGCCTGTCCGGGCAGGTAACTGGACAGTGGTTATATCACCTCATCAAGAGGCGGAAGAGATAGAGGTTGCGGCAAGATTTAAAACCTTTTTCTTTGATTATGACCTTTCATTGAGCACCTGCGGAGGAAAACATAAAAAACCCATCTATGGCTTTGCCTGTGCTGGAGATATTGCCAATATAGTTGGCATTCATAGTGAATTCTCTGTCAAGAAAGGAAGTAGCCTTCACGATGGAAACAATTCATATTATAAGGCTCTAATTGGTGGTGATTATACTATTTCTGTTGAAAAACGCTCTATTGTAAAATTGGAATATTTTCATCAAAATGAAGGATTTGCAAAGATAGATAAGTATTTAGCTAAAGCCCCAAACGAGTTACTTGAAATTGGGGAAATAGGCAGAAACTATCTATGTCTCAATTTAAGCTATGAATTTAATGATGACTTCAGAAATATGGTTAACCTTTTATGGAATCTTGATGATAGAAGTTTTGCTTTAATTCCCACGGCTTATTATTCCGTAGGTGATAATATAGAATTAGGACTTGAGGGAAACATAGGTATTGGTAAAGGGGGAAGCGAATTCAAGTCTCGTGCATTTAAACACCAAACCTCTTTGAAGGCGAGGATGTATTTCTGAGTGAGTGTGATGCCGGTGAGGAACTGTAAAATGGGTACTGTAAAATGAAAAATGTAAAATGGGAGAGTATGAAATGAAAGGTGATGATATTGCTGAAAGATTGATTGACTTTGGGGTGCGAATTATTACTATAGTTAACGCCCTACCCAAAACTATAGTTGGCAGGCATGTTGGAGGACAACTATTATGGTCAGGCACTTCTGCCGGTGCCAATTATGAAGAGGCTCGTGGAGCGGAGAGCAAAGCAGATTTTGTTCACAAAATGGGTATCGTTCTCAAGGAATTGCTGGAATCTCGTTACTGGTTGAAGGTGGTGAAGCGTGCACAATTGCTTTCACACACTCGTTTACAAAATATACTTGATGAGGCTGAAGAATTATGTAAGATGATCGGTAAATCGGTTCTTACTGCCAAAGCACAAAAGTAACTTTTCAATTTTCCATTATCCATTTTACAATTTACAGTTCTGAGGAAGGAATTATGGTTATAGTCAAAGTAGATAAAGTCCATAAAATATACAAAACAGGTAAGATAGAGTTTGAGGCATTAAAAGGGATAGACCTTGAGATTAAAAAAGGAGAATTTATTGCCCTTGCCGGACCATCAGGTAGTGGAAAGACAACCTTACTTAATCTCATTGGCTGTTTAGACAGACCTACACAAGGCCGTGTTTATCTTGAGGATGAAGAAATTTCGAGTTTATCTGCCTCTAAACTGACAGATATCAGGAGAAAAAAGATTGGTTTTATCTTTCAGACATTTAATCTTATTCCCGTGCTTTCAGCGTATGAAAACATAGAATTCCCGCTACTTCTTCAAAAATCTTCATCCTCAAGTCGAAGGAAAAAGGTGCTTCAGGTAGCAGAAGAAATTGGTTTAACAGATGTTATTCACCACCGACCGGCAGAGTTATCCGGCGGTCAGCAACAGCGAGTAGCAATTGCGCGGACATTGGTTATTGACCCGTTGATAATTTTAGCCGATGAGCCAACGGCTAATCTTGACTCACATACCGGTGAGATTATCATTGAACTTATGCAAAGATTTAACCGTGATAAAAATACAACCTTTCTTTTCTCGACACATGACACAATGATTATGGACCATGCCTCAAGGGTGGTAAAAATTCATGATGGAAATTTAGGTGGATAGACAAATGAAACGCTCATGAGCCGCAGTCTCACAAAGAGATATGAAAATCGGGAAAATATATAGCCACAGATTCACAGATTATACAGATTGGAATATTTAGATATATCTTAACTCTTATATTCTTTGTAATCCTAATAATCTGTGAATCTGTGGCTATATCTTTACTTTGCAGCCTTTGCGGGAAATAGAATGAGGATTTTTAGATGAAATATGGGAAAAATATATGATTTACTTATTAATATCCTTACATTCTTTGCCGGTGGGGACAAGAGGTATCGAAAGAAGATATTGGATATGGCAGAACCTTCTCCTGGCGAAAGAATACTGGATTTGTGTTGCGGCACAGGCACATTAACTAAACTGATTTGTGAGCGAGGCAATGATTCCGGTGTCGTAATTGGCGTTGATTACTCCTATGAAATGCTCCTGTTAGCAGAAGAAAAAACTAACCACTTATCAAACATTAAATATTCTGTTGCTGATGGGAAATACCTCCCTTTTAGAGACTTAAGTTTTGCTCAGGTATTTATTTGCATGGCATTACATGAAATGCCGGTTAATGACCGAAAGAAGGTAATTAAAGAAGTCTATCGAGTATTAAAAGATGACGGCATGGGGATTTTTATAGAATTTGACCAACCTGAAAAACCAACCTTTAGGTATAAATTAGTCATAAAAATGGAGGAGGTTTGGGATAAGGAGGCAATAGGAGACTTTAAAAAAGCTAATTTCATAGATGAATTAAAAGAGGGGGGATTTATCATGACTAAAACCGCTTTAGCTCTTGGAAATTGTATTCGAATAATGGTGATGAAGAAAAGGGGCTAAAAAGGAAAATGAGAAGAATTAGAACGCAGATTTTTTAGTATAAAGTTTGTAAAGTTCATAAAGTTTGTAAAACTTCTGATTTACTTTATAAATCTTATAACTTTCTACTTTATAACTTTTTAACTTTATAAACTTTTCATTGAATTCTTTATCTTATCCATCTGCGTTAATCTGCGTCCCATTTTTGTTTAGGGTTTATCATTGCAAATTATCGCATAGCGTTTCATATTATTCCCCCTTTGGAGGGGGTTAGGGGGATGTTTTTCCCCTGATAACTGAGGCATTACCGGCATCCCTCAGTTATTGGTGGAAAATCGAACGACCAAAAATGTGTAAGATACTAATGATTTAATGATTATAATGATTTATATGATTTTTTAAAAGATTAATCATTCTAAATCCTTTAAATCATTAAAATCATCAGTGCCCTACACATCTTGAGTCCTCCGAAAAAAGGAACTTATTTATGAAAAAATCATAAGTGGGTTACTACCCCTCCCCATAACTGAGGCATTACCCCTCACCACATATTTTTCTTGACATTGGCTTAAAAAGATATTATAATTCAGATGGATAGGCTGAAGGCTATTAGGCTGTAGGATAGAAAAGGGAAATTTATGTTCAAGTTTTTGTGACATACTATAATTCCTTCCTATAGCCTAACAGTCTAACAACCTTCAGCCTTCAGCCTATACTGAACAAGGTAGAAATAATAATGAAAATTCTTGATTTTTATATCTTACGCACCTTTGCAAAACCATTTATAATGAGTCTTATTTTCTTTACCGGGTTAATTATTATCAGCAATCTTTTCAGACGGACAGGTTTATTGATAGAGCGACAAATTCCGCCTTTAGTTATGCTTGAATATTTTCTTTATCAAGTTCCCTTTACCGTGATGTTAATTACCCCGGTAGCAGTATTATTAGCTTGTTTGTTCTCATTAGGAACTCTTGCACATTACAACGAAATTGTTGCTTTGAGTTCTTCCGGAATAAATTTATATCGGATTATCCTGCCTATTTTATTAGCCGCTTTATTAATTAGTTTTTTGGCATTAGGTTGGAATGAATTTGTTATTCCCGAGGCTAACCGGCGACTCGAGATGATAAAATCACAAAAGATATTTTATGAAAATATTTCACATAAAGCAGAAAATCTCTCCCTTCGAAATGATTTAGGGTGGTTTTTGACTATTCAATTATTTGATAAAGACACTATGAAAGGGCTCGAAATTAAAGACCGTTATCCAAGTGGAGAGCCTTCTTTACGGATAGATGCTAAAGAGGCAAAATGGATAAATGGCGAATGGTGGCTTGAGGATGGGATTTTACGCCGGTTTAATCAGCAAGGATTAATTATAGAGGAAAAACAATTTAAAAAGAAAAAACTCCAATTTCTGTCTCCTGATGAGATTTGGATGATTAGCCAGGTTGAAAAAAAGGAATCGGATGATATGAGTATAAAAGACTTAAATGCCTATATTCGACTACTTGCTGAAAGTGGCTGTAAATTTAATGATAAATTGGTTGATTTATATCTAAAGGTTTCTTTTCCTTTTGCTAATTTAATTATTGCCTTAATTGGCACGAGTTTAGCCTTGCAAAAGTCAAAGGGAAAAATGGCTGCAAGTTTTGGATTGAGTATCCTCATCAGTTTCCTTTACTGGTGGGCAATAGGCGTAGGCAGGGCATTAGGTATGGCAGAGATATTACCTCCCCTGTTTTCTGCCTGGATAGCTAATATTATCTTTGGAATAACAGGTGTTTATTTAGCGGTTAAAGCCAGGAAATAAAATTAAAAATTATCAATTATCAATTAAAAATTATTAATTGATAATTAAAGGAAAGTGGTGTTTATGGAACTGAAAAGGCAGAAGTTAGTTTTTATCGGTGCCGGGAATATGGCTGAGGCGTTAATCAGCGGTATCTTAAAGGCTAATTTGGTGGAAAAAGAAAATCTTTTAGTCACCGATGTTAATCTAAAACGGCTTGAGTTTTTTAATCAGGCATTGGGGGTGAAAGGAGTAAGTGATAACAAAGAGGCCGTCCCACATGCAGATATAATCGTCTTATCAATCAAGCCGCAGATGATGGCAAATGTTTTAGATGAGATTGCGGTTGTTCTCGAACCAGGGCAAAAAGTTATCTCCATTGCCGCCGGGATTACCACTAAATTTATTGAAGAGGCTTGCCTCGTTTCTAAATTAACCAAAGAGATACCGGTAATTCGGGTAATGCCAAATACCCCGGCGTTAATTGGGCATGGGATGACGGGTATTTGTGCGGGAAGGTATGCTCAGACAGAGGATATGGAGTTAGCCAGGGTGATATTTGAGGCAGTGGGTAAAGTGGTCGTGGTCAAAGAGGAGCAAATGGATGCGGTTACAGCATTATCGGGTTGTGGGCCGGCGTATGTCTTTACTATTGTTGAGGTTTTAACCGAGGCAGGGGTATCCCTTGGATTATCGAGGGAAATATCTTTAATCCTGGCGATTGAAACCGTAGAAGGTGCGGCTAAAATGCTAAAAGAGACGAAGGAAGACCCGGCTATTTTACGGAATAAGGTTACCTCTCCCGGTGGGGCGACCATTGCCGCTTTAAATGTGTTAGAAGAAAAAGGATTTCGTGAAACATTCATTCAGGCAGTTACTGCCGCAGCTAAAAGGTCAAAGGAGTTAAGTTTAGAATAAGAAATGTCGAAATAATGGTAAAAGGAGGAAATAAAATGCAAACAAATGTTTTAACTGACCGGCAGTACACGGAACTTCCAAAAAGATTAATTGAAGGTATCGAACAGCGTTACAAGTCAATACCACTTAATTCTCTAAAACATCCTCAATATATATTAAAAAAGCCTCTTTATATCACACTGGAGACCGATGAAAATGATAAAGTTATTGCATCTCTTGACGAAATAGAGGCATTTGCTTATGCGGATACCGAATTTGAAGCGATTAATCTTTTATGCGAAGAAATAATCAATCTCTATGAGGATCTGAAAGACAGTAGTGAAGACCTGGGGGTACTACCGAGGAAATGGTTACAGTACCTGAAAGAGGTTATAGAGAAAAGATGAAGACATATGAGATAGAAAAGATATTTAAGAAGTTGGATTTGAAGGTTCGTTCTACGACACATAAATATGGCTGGCTGGTTGTGAACAACAGAAAGATATTAAGGGTACATTATTCACACGGAAGAGGCGATATACCTGAGAATATCACAAATAAGATTAGAGGGCAATTAAAGTTATCGCAAAAGGATTTGAGAGACCTGATAGACTGCCCACTGACATATGGTGATTACATAAATATCCTTAAAAGAAAAGGAATGTTGGAGTAGCATATGTTAAGTGTAAAAACTTATGCGGGATACTATAATTTGCCCAATTTAAAATCACTATAAGGAGGATTAAGCGTATGAAAAAGTTAGTTGTTTGTGGTATGTGGTTGTTGTTTGTCTGGTGTTTATCCGGTTGTGTGGGAAAAACTCTACCTGATAATATTTCCATGATAAAGTCAGAAGAAATTCAAAATGATGTTTCCATGGTAGAATCAGAAGAGACTCAAAAAAATGACAAGGAGGTAAAAAGTATGGAAGTAAAAAGTATGGAAGTAAAATCCGACGAAGGCAAAAAGGAAGTTAAGGAAGTTGAAGAAGTTAAGAAAACTGAGGAAGTTGCTGTGCTTGAGACTAAGTTTGGTAAAGTTACGATTAAGTTTTTCCCGCAAGATGCCCCAAATCATGTAGAAAACTTTAAGAAATTGGCTAATGCGGGATTTTACAATGGGACGACATTTCATCGTGTCATACCAGGGTTTATGATTCAAGGGGGTGACCCAAATACTAAAGATGATGACCGTTCAAACGATGGTATGGGTGGGCCTGGTTACACAGTCAAGGCTGAATTCAATAGCCGTCCTCATCAACGAGGTATTCTTTCTATGGCTCGCAGTTCAGACCCAAACAGTGCCGGCTCTCAATTCTTTATTTGTGTTGCCCCGGCAACCTTTTTGGATGGACAATACACGGTTTTTGGAGAGGTAACAGAGGGGATGGATGCAGTGGATAAGATTGTCAGTGTCCCAAGGGATGGCTCTGACAACCCAATAGAAAAAGTCCCGATGACGGTATCGATTTTAGTAAACGGTCAGTAAGAAGCCTTCAGGAAGAGCGGAAGGTGGAAGAGCAGAAGGCGAAAGATAGAATAAAATAAATAATCTATTTCTTTAACTTTTGCCTTCTGCTCTTCTGCTCTTCTGCTCTTCTGACACAGGAGTTTAACATGCAAGAGCCATTGACCACACCAACATTAATTGGTGAGGATAAAGAGATAGAACAAGGTCTTCGGCCACTTAAGATGGGTGAATTTATAGGGCAGGATAAGATTAAAGAAAACCTGATTATTTTCATTCAAGCGGCTTTAAAGAGGAAAGAGGCACTTGACCATGTCTTGCTCTACGGTCCTCCAGGATTAGGCAAAACTACATTAGCCCATATTATCGCCAATGAGATTGGAACAAACATCAAATCTACATCCGGTCCCATTTTAGACAGACCTGGGGATTTAGCCGCTATCTTAACTGATTTGTCTGACGGCGATGTCCTGTTCATTGACGAAATACACCGTGTAAATCGAGTGGTAGAGGAATTATTGTATCTGGCTATGGAAGACTTTAAATTAGACATTATGATTGGCAAGGGACCATCAGCTCGCTCAATACAACTTGATTTGCCCAGATTTACCTTAGTTGGCGCTACAACAAAGGCAGGTCAACTTACCTCTCCTTTGCGGGATAGATTTGGAGTGGTTAATCGCCTGGAATTTTACAAAGATGAGGATATGTTTAAGATAGTCTATCGGTCGGCTAAAATCTTAGCGATTGAGATAGACGAAGAAGGCGCCTGGGAAATTGCCAAACGCTCTCGAAGAACGCCAAGGGTAGCTAATCGACTTCTACGCAGGGTTAGAGACTACGCGCAAATAAAAGGTGAAGGTAAGATTACAAAGGAAATGGCAAATATGTCATTATCTGCCTTTGAGATAGACGCTATCGGATTAGATAATATGGATAGAAGAATTATGGAGACATTGATTGATAAATTTGGCGGGGGACCTGTAGGACTTAATACCTTAACCGTAGCTATAAGTGAAGATATTTCTACTGTTGAAGACATCTATGAACCATTCTTGATACAAATTGGCTTTATCAATCGCACACCCAGAGGAAGACGAGCTACAGAATTAGCCTACGAACACTTTAAAAAGGAATTATTTCATTTGTAAGGAGGGATACAGCCGAAATTTTTCTTTGAATAATCACTATTGTCCGATTGTTTAGGTTCAAAAAAGATGTAACATGATTAAACTCAGCGTATTGCAATCAAAAATAGCTATTATTGATTTCAATTTACAAATATACTGTTTATAAATATACTATGGTCATTCCATTTTTAAGAAATAGAAAGGAGTGACCGTAATGCCTCAGAAGGTGTGAAAAAATCGATTTTTCAACGATATTTAAAAAATTTCTGTCTGAAAATACTGAACTTACAAACTTTATTTTACCCGAATTTCAATTTTTTCACACCTTCTCAGTTATCAGTTAAAAACACTAAATCCTAAACAAACTCAAAATTAGAAGCACGAAATCCGAAGCACGGAACAAATTCAAATGACCAAAATACAAATGTTCAAAACCGGAAAACCCACGGAGTAAGTCGTTATTTCGGTCATTTGGATTTAGAATTTCGGATTTGTTTTGAATTTCGATATTCGAATTTCGGATTTTGCATCACCATCTGTATAGAAATTTATACACTTTAACTATAATTTACAACTGATAACTGAGAAATTACCCTTTCCACCCCGGATAACTGAAGAATTACAATGAATTGTATTATTAATAGCTCTCCTGTCAATAAAAAAGATAAACTTAATTAACTTGTTGTGCCTATGTTAGTTATGAATAAATATTCTTTATTTCCCAAATGCCTCTTATAAAAAATAGTTGCATTATTAGAAATTATGTAGTAAAATAAAGACTATGGTAAGGGCATCTAAAAAAGATAAGGAAGAAGATAAAAATATAGAAAGGGAACTTCATCAGATTATTGAGTTGGTTAACTTGGCTAATCTTGAAGAGTTAGAGATTCGTGAAGGTAAAAAAAGGGTAAGAATTAAAAAAAGGGTTATTCGGGAAAAGGAGGAATTGATTCCTGAAATTAGTGAGGAGGAAGAGAAAACTTCAACAATAGACATAGATATATATGAAAAGGTTATCTCTCCTTTGACAGGTATATTTTATCGTGCCCCGGCACTTGATGATGAGCCTTATGTAGAGGAAGGAGATATAATTGAGACAGGAAAAACCTTGTGTTTAATTGAGGCAATGAAATTATTTAATGAGATTAAATCAGACATAGCCGGCAAAATAATTAAAATAATGGTAAAAAATGGTGAGCAGATAAAAGAGGGGCAAATATTGTTTTTGATAGAATTAGAATAGTGGGGAGTTGTCTAACGGTAGGACGGCAGACTCTGGATCTGTTAGTCAAGGTTCGAATCCTTGCTCCCCAGCCAAAAGAAGTTAAAAGTTAAAAGTTGAAAGTGAAGAGAGGAAAGGTGATAAATATTTCAAAGTTTCCCATCTTTTATTTCCTATTTTCAACTTTCAACTTTTAACTTCTTTTGTGGCGCTATCGTCTAGGGGTCTAGGATACATGGTTCTCAGCCATGGGACCGGGGTTCGAATCCCCGTAGCGCTACCAGCTATACTTTGGGTTTCCCCTACTGGAAGAGGAGAGCTACCCTCTAAGGGGTGAAGAGCATATTCCTCTCCTGGGAGGTAGGGGTGGGTAATATGGAATATTTTGAAATCGTTGATATAAATGGTAATGTTATTGGCAGGGCATCTCGTGAAGAATGCCATCGTAATCCAACCTTGCTTCATCGAGTCTCACATGTGTTTGTATTTAATTCGCAAAACCAACTCTATCTCCAAAAACGCTCAATTCATAAGGATATTCAGCCATGGAAATGGGACACCTCTGTTGGTGGACACCTGAATCCAGGGGAAACTCATGAGCAAGCCGCCTATCGAGAATTGGCAGAGGAATTGGGAATCAGCGGAGTTTCATTTACTCATCTCTACGACTACCTCTGGCGTAGCGAGCGTGAGTCTGAATTGGTGAGAACATTCAGGGTGATATACGACGGCTTAATTAAATTTGACCCGGAGGAAATTGATGAAGGCAGATTCTGGACACTTACCGAGATTCAATCGGCTATTCCAACTAATATCCTGACACCAAATTTTATTGAGGAATACAACCGATACTTACAATGGGGTGTGTGTAACAAATGTAGGTAACTTTTATGGTAACAGTTTAGGAGGGTGTAATCAAGGGAAATGAAAAAGCAGGAAAAATATGGCATTTTCTTAGCCCTGTAAGGGCGAACTGTTCATAGCAAAAGCACCACGCTATATTTTTAAGCTCCAGAGGAGCGACCTGTTTATATATGGCGAATACATTCCAAGAACAGGTCGCCCCTACGGGGCTATATTCTTTTGCTTTTAATTCTATTAACAGGTTGCCCCGATGGGGCTGAACCGTTATAATTATTTTTA
>JBDRHR010000149.1:0-5787 GCA_043816605.1 Nitrospirota bacterium | reverse complement strand
CCTAACCCCCTTCAAAGGGGGAATATGGCACAATTCCGTTTTATTCCCCCTTTGAAGGGGGTTAGGGGGATGTTCTTCTTGCCCGGTTAAAAAATAACCCCGCGTAACTGACCGATTACTAAGAGTTTTATATTTTTATTGACCAAATGAAAATTTTTTGATAAAATAGAGTTATGATTAAAATCAAAAAATTAGTCGCAGATAAATTTAAACAACTAAAAGAAATTGAGATTACCTTCCCTTCGCGAGGTAGTTTCCTTATTGAAGGATTGAATGAATCGGGAAAAAGTACCTTGTTTGAGGCGATTTATTTCGGTCTGTTTGGTGAGGCATTAGTTACTGAGGGAGGCAGTCGCAGGGCACTTGTTGATTTGATTGACTATCATTCTAAATCTGCCTATCTGGAGCTACAAGTAGAGGTTCGGGATAGAATACTTACTATCTCCCGGACTATAAATCGGGATTCGCCAAATCAGTGGAAATTAGAAATTGGGGACGAGGAAATAACTAAAAATAATCCTGTAAATGAACGCCTGATGTTAGAACTTGGTTTAGACGGGGATGCACTCTTGAATAGCTGTTTTGTAGAACAGAAAAAACTGGAAAAGTTAGAGGGATTGACCAGACCGGAACGGGAAAAATCATTGATGAAATTACTTAATCTTGACCGTCTATTAGAATTAGAATACAAATTTAAGGTAAAACGCGAAGAAGAAAAAGACCTGCGGGAAAAACTTCAAAGATTAGAATGGGCTAAATTGAAAAATGTTGACCTGCCTGAGGTTCAAAATGAAAAAAGTAGAGTGGATGTTAAATTAGAAATTATTAACTTGCTTAAACTTCGACAAAAGATTAACGAAGAAAAAGGGAAGATAAATGAATTATTTAAATCTATTAAACTTATTGAGCCACAAAAACTTGAGTTAGAAAAAAAGGTAAAAAGAATAGAAGAGCTGAAAAAATCACAAAATGCCCTTGAAAAACTTATTCCCGCTTTAACTCAGATTAAGGAACAGGAGTCCGAGATTGATACCATTAAAAAACAAATACAAGAGTTGGACAGATTAAGTGAAAAAATCCCGGCTAAAGAAACCTTGATTAATAACATCCTATCCTTTGGCAAAAGACTTACGCGTATTAATAAGTTAGAGGAAAAATTTAAACTTGAAAAGGAAAATATCCTTTTATTAGACAAAGAATTACTGCAGGTTAAAAAAATAAAATCCGCTATTGCCCAGGAGGAAATAAAACTTAAACAAAAAGAGGAGCGGATAAACTCCCTTACGGTTCAAGAGAAAATTTTGTCAGAACAACTAAAATCAATAAATGAAAAAGAGGCATTAGAGAATTGGCGTAGGGCTAAACATACTATCCATGCCATTGAGGTAATTAATCAAAAGGAAAAAGACATCCAATCCCAAAAAACAATAAAGGAACAAGAAAAAACTAAAATCCAGAAGGAATATAAAAAAAGGGTAGTTATCTTTGGATTATTGAGCGGAACATTTGTCACTTCACTTATTATAAGTTTAATGAGTGGATTAGGGGGTATGGGGATAATCATTGGGATAATTACCTTAATTACATTATGCTCTGGAGTTATGTCCATCAAAAAAGAAAGAGCGGTTATCTTCAGTATTTCATTGGGGATAAGAAACATAGATGATGAGTTGTTACGATTAGATGGACAGCGACAAAGTGCTAAGGCTCAAGGCGAGCAGGACGAGACAAAGTTAGCTGACTATGAAGCCTTATTGCTTAAATTAAACTTACCTATACCGGAAGGCATTACCGATAACCCAATCAATGATTTATCCGACAAATTAACAGGCTTGCCTGGTAAAGGGGTTGCGATTGAACAGATAAAAGAGGAATACCATAAAATCACTAATGAAATTGCCGCAGTCCAGAGTGCGATTTCTTCATTAGAGGAAATAATCGAAAACTATGAAAAAGAATTAGCCGGTCTCAATGAGTTAAAAATATTGTCGGATAGGGCGAACAGGTTGAACAGGTCAGACAAAATAAATAAAATAGTTGATAAATTTAAACCTAAATTACAGCAAAGGGTAAAGGTATTAGGGTTAGTTTTAGACCGTGAGAAATTATTAGCCGAATATAACCGGCTAAAAACCGAGCTAAAAAGGGATTTGCAAGATGCAAGTAAAAAGGAGCAACTTCTGGAAAAAATTACAGAACGACAGAATATCATTACTAATCTTAGAGAAAGAATAGGACATATAGGTCATATAAATCCTATAGGACCTATTTCTGAATATCTTCGCTTAAAAAACAAGGTGCTGAGTGAAATTGAAGAGCTTGCGGAAGATAAGACACTCGGAGAATTGAAGAGCCACCAAAGTAAAATAGACGCTTATCGAGGTGAAATTGGGCTTCGGGAAAAAAGAGAAAAGGAATTAGAAACACAGATTCAAGGATTTTCTAATGCGGCAAAAAAGGCTTTTAAATATAGCCGATTAAGGATAGGAAATGAACCTGTATTTCTTAAGGAAAAGGAGGAAATAGAAGCTAAAATCGGCTACCTTAAAACCCATCTGAATAACTTAGCTAAAGAATTACAGCTTGAAAATGTCAAGTTAGAGGTAGAAGAATGTGAAAAAGAAGTCCATGATTTAGAACATGCACTTAAAGTCCGCACCTATGCAGAACAAATCTTAACTAATGCCAGAAACAATATGGTGGCAAAGGTATTACCCAATACTATCAGGAATATGCAAAAGATATTACCGCTACTTACTTGCGATAGATACCATGACGCGGAGATTACGGATGACTACAAAATTAAGGTTTGGGATGAGCGGGCGATGCGTTTATGTGCCAAGAATATCTTTAGCGGCGGGACAAAAGACCAATTCTCCTTAGCCTTACGGATTGCCTTTGCGATTTCTACCTTACCGGAAGAACGAGGCATTTCCCCTTCGTTTGTATTTTTAGATGAGCCGTTAAGTTCATTTGATGTAGAGCGTTCACAGGCACTTATCTATCTTTTGACCCAGGGTGAGATTATTAATGAATTTGACCAGATATTTGTTATCAGTCATTCACAAATCCTTGACCCATCCCTGTTTAATTATTATATAAAAATGGATAGTGGCAGGATAGTAGAGCATAATTTGTAACACCTACGGTGTGTAAAATAAGGAAGGAGGGAAAATAAAAATGATAAGAAAACCAGTAGTTGCAGGACAGTTCTATCCGGCTGAGCCAGAGCGTCTGAAAGAGGAAATTGAGGGATATCTTATCCCCGATGCCCCAAAAGAAGAAGTGATAGGGTTAGTTGCACCTCATGCCGCTTATATGTATTCCGGCTCTACCGCAGGGGCAGTTTATTCAAGGATAAAACCCGCTCAAACCTTTATTATTCTATGCCCAAATCATCATACTGGATATGGCAAGCCTTATGCCATTATGACTAAAGGTAGCTGGGAAACTCCATTAGGAAATGTCCCTATTGATTTTCAATTAGCCAATCAATTACTAACCGCCTCAAAATATTTAGAGGAAGACCATCTGGCTCACCTTTATGAGCATTCTATAGAGGTGCATCTCCCATTTCTTCAAGTAATATTTAAAGAAGAGCCTTTTTGTATCATCCCTATTTGCATAAGTCATTCAAAATCTTCTGATTATAAAGAATTCGGGCTTGAATTGGGTAAAGAACTCCAAAATCTCTCAAAACAGGCTCGCCTGGTAAAGGTAGTGATAATTGCCTCATCAGATATGACTCACTACGAATCTCAAAGTGATGCCCAAAGAAAGGATAACATAGCCATTGAGGCTATCTTGAAATTAGACGAGGATATGCTCTTAGAAAAGGTTAATACCTTTCATATAACTATGTGTGGGTATATTCCGACGGTAATTATGTTAGCTGCGGCTAAGGTGTTAGGAGCTAAAGAGGCAGAACTTGTCAAATACACTACCTCCGGGGAAACAACGGGCGATTATCAACAAGTAGTTGGTTATGCAGGAATTATAGTGAAGTAAGAATGGGGTAGGACAGCCATCTTGACTGTTATTCGTTCATTCCACCCCCCTTCCCCCCGCCAGCGGGGGATATAGTAGGACAGCCCTTCTGGCTGTTATTCGTCTTATCGTTATGCAAGAATTTATAGGAAGTAATACTAAGTTGCAATCAAAGATATAAAAATGATTTTGGATTTTAGATTTTGGATTTTGGATTGAGGATATGAGATTCCCCAATCCAAAATCTAAAATCCAAAATCCAAAATCTCATATTGTTTTACTTTTGATTGCAAATTGGTATAAAGAGGCAGGAGTGATGAATAAAAGCGATAAAACTAATAAATCTGGATTTCGCAATCCAATCCCAACAGCAGATATAATAATTGAGTTTGAAGATAAGAGGCTTGCCTCGTTAGGGATTATTTTAATTAAGCGTAAAAACCCACCTTATGGTTGGGCTATTCCAGGTGGATTTGTTGACTATGGAGAAAGTTTAGAGGAAACTGCCATAAGAGAGGCAAAGGAAGAAACTTCTCTGGATGTAACCCTCATAAAGCAATTTCATACCTATTCAGACCCGCAAAGAGACCCAAGGCACCACACCATTACTACGGTCTATATTGCCAAAGCCACCGGTGTTCCAAAGGCGTGTGATGATGCAAAAGAAATAGGTATTTTTACCGAAGGGAATTTACCACAAGACCTTGCCTTTGACCATGAAAAGATATTAAAAGACTACTTCACACTACGCCAGATAATTGAGAAGGAATTATTGAATAAGAGTAAAAAAACTTAATAGAGAACTAAGAAATATCTCTTTTTACAACAAATTATGTATTGCAATATTAGCCTTTAGATTGAAAAGAATAAGGAGGAAGTATGAAATTTATGCAGATAGCACCAAAAGAGCGATTGATTGTTGCCTTAGATGTGGATAATTTAAAAGAGGCAGCAAAATTAGTCAACCAATTAATAGATTATGTCAGTATTTTTAAGGTTGGGGCACAATTATTTACCTCTGCTGGACCTGATGCGATTAAAATGATTCAAGACAAAGGTGGGAAGGTATTTTTAGACCTTAAATATCACGACATCCCCAATACCGTTGTGTCGGCGACAAAAATAGTGGCTAAAATGGGCGTTTTTATGTTCACTATTCATACCCTGGGTGGGAAGGAAATGATGAAGGCTGTAGTCGAGGCAATCGCTCCACTCCAACCAAAACCATTGGTAATAGGGGTAAGTATTCTCACCAGCTTAAATCAGGAAGGACTTAAGGAGATTGGGATAAACATGGACTTAAGGGACGAGGTTATTGCTTTAGCCAGATTAGCCAAATCCGCAGGGCTTGATGGGGTAGTTGCCTCAACTCATGAAATTAAGGAAATCAAAAGCCAATGTGGTGTGGATTTTATCACCGTTACCCCCGGAATTAGACCGGCAGGGGTTAGCACAAATGACCAAAAAAGGGTAGCCACAGCAAAAGAGGCTATTATCGCCGGCACAGATTTTATAGTTGTGGGAAGACCCATAATTACCGCAGAAAACCCAGTAAAGGTAGCTGAACAAATTATAGAGGAAATAAGGGGTTAAGGGGAATTTTGGTGGTGTCCCAAGTTGGCTAAAATTAGGGAGGCATTAGTCCAGTCAATTTCTATTTATTTCATCTGAAAATCCCCTTTTCTCTTTAATAAGCCTTTTGGTATCAAGGAGTTATGTATTTTTATCCTCTATTCTGTAACTATTGAAATCTTATTTTGGACACTATATCCCCTTGACAGGCTAACCAAAAAATTCCAA
>JBDRHR010000148.1:0-4286 GCA_043816605.1 Nitrospirota bacterium | reverse complement strand
TTACACCCTTTGTGATTCTTTCTCTGATTTCATTATCTCCATATCTCCTAAGAGATTGACACGATATAGGTTGCTATCTCCAATTATTAGTTGATGTTCTGACAGCAATAGTGTTGCACTTGCTTGTGGCATGTGCGACCTAAAAAACTTGAACATCGAGTATAAACAATATCGAATATAAACAATATAGCATGTACCTTTACAAAAGTCAATAAATTTCATATCTTACTCCCTCTTTCTCTCTTTCTCTCTTTCCCTGCGTTCTTTGCGAATCCTTATGCAGATCTCTGTGGGAATCTTTTTTCCAAAATGAGAATCGCTGCTACTCTAATAAAAATGTTGACAGATAGGGTAATAACATAGTATAATACTTGGGTGTTCAGGTACAATTATCAATTGAGGTAAAAAAAAATGGAAAAAATAGCAGTTTATCCAGGCACTTTTGATCCAGTTACCCTTGGGCATCTGGATATTGTGGAACGAGCAATTCCTATTTTTGACAAGGTAATTGTTGCTGTTGCTAAGGATACGGGTGGAAAACCAACCTTGTTTTCAATGGAAGAACGCATCCAAATGCTTAAAGATGTTACCAAGGATTATCCTAAAACAGAGGTGCATGAATTTTCCGGATTGCTGATAACATATGTAAAAAAGGTAAATGCCTGTACCATTCTTCGTGGTTTAAGGGCTATTTCAGACTTTGAGCATGAATTCCAGATGGCTTCCATAAATAAACGATTGAACTCATCTGTGGAAACACTATTTATGATGACCAATGAATCTTATTTTTTCTTAAGCTCTTCATCTGTGAAAGAAATAGCTGCACTGGGGTGTAATTTGAAGGGATTTGTTCCTGAATTGGTCGAAAAACAGCTAAAAGAAAAGCTGAAGGGTACTGATTAATTAAACCATGCCCATAATATTGTTTTGGAGGTCTAATCATGAGGCGTTACATCGTAACGATTTTATTAACATTAACATTTTTTTCCCCTGTCTGTCTGGCACAGGAAACAAAGCCTGATGAAGCAGCCAATAAGGGTGCTGTCCCTCAAGCTAAAAGCGATGAATTAGAGGATGTAACCATAAAAGGCACGATTAAGCAGGAGATAAAAACCCAAAAACCCTTAGTCAGGATTGAAGAGGAGATGATTGAGGTTGATATGCCTGCTATGGAGACAGAGGAGCAACTTTTTTCAAAAACACCTGCTACTCTGGAGATATGGCGTGAGGCTTATGGTCATATTTTATCCAGCGGGCAAGCAGCATTTCCAGGATACACAGGGCTTGTAGAAACACCTATCGCCACATTCCAGCCCCAGATCAGGGGTGAAAAGGTCATCTCTAAATGGACACTGGTTATTACCGACTCCAGAGGCTGCGACTTCAAAAAGTTTAAGGGTTCAGGTGATCAATCTATTGTTGTTGTCTGGGAAGGCTATAATGATAAGAACGAAATACTCAATGTAGGGGATATGTATACCTATGTTTTTAATTATACAGATATGGCCGGGAATCCCCATACGGTTGTTGGCAGACCATTTTCTGTTAATGGGCTTGTTCATCAGGAAAAAAATGGGCTATTTATTAGTATAGCAAATAAAGCATTATTTGTTGAAGAAAGAGATCAAATCAAGATTAAAGATGATATATTTCCCATGCTTAAAGAAACAGCAGACAGGCTAAAAGACTACTTTGGCTTGCCTATTTCTGTAATTGCATACGGTGACACTACAACCAAAGCACTCGGACAAGCTAAGGCTATGGCTGAGTACTTAGCCAATAGCTTGATTATCTGGGTAGACCAAATAAAGGTTGCAGGCTATCAGTCAGAGCCGGAAAAACAACGCATTGATGTAATTGTCCACAACAGATAGGTGTATGTAAAACAAATACGGACATCCTCTTTCTTGTGGTTGTTCGTATTTTGCGTACATTTTCCATCCTGAAAGTCCCTTACCTCTGTTTTCGCAAGCGAATATTTTTGGGTGTAACCTCCAGATACTCATCTTCAGCTATAATTTCCAGTCCGCGTTCTAATGTTAATTCCATTGGCGGAATTAATTGAATAGCTATATCTGAGCCCGAAGCCCGCATATTGGTAAGCTGCTTACCCTTGACAGGATTAACAACCATAGAATGACCCTTAGATGTATTGCCAATAACCTGTCCCTTGTAAACATCCACAGTTGGTCCTATAAACAAAACACCGCGATCTTGAAGTTTAGAAAGAGAATGTGCCGTTGTCTTGCCAATTTCCCCGGAAATCATAGAACCGGTACTGTGTTTTTCGATTTCACCAGCGTATGGCTTAAAACCAATTGCTTCGGTGCATAGGATTCCTTCTCCTTTGGTATCTACAACAAATTCACCTCGATAACCTAAAAAGCCACGGGTTGGTATCTGGAAAACTAACCGAATATGCTTTTGTTCCGGCTGCATTTCCAGCATCTGTCCCTTTCTCTTGGATAGTTTTTCGATAATAATACCAACAGATTCTTGCGGCGAGTCAATTGTTATTCTTTCAAATGGCTCATATTGCTTGTCATCTATTTCCTTAAAAACTACCTGTGGCTGGGAAACCTGAACCTCAAATCCATCTCGTCGCATATTCTCCAATAAAATAGCAACATGCAATTCACCACGACCATAAACCTTATAGTATTCAATGGGTGAAAAATCTATTTTTAAGCCTACATTGATTTCTAATTCTTTTTCCAGGCGTTCCTTGATTTGACGACTGGTAACAAATTTTCCATCCTTTCCGGCAAAAGGGGAATTATTAACCAGAAAATTCAAGGAAATCACTGGTTCGTCTATTTTGATAGCTGGTAGAGCTTCCTGACTTGCATTGATACAAACCGTATCGCCTATGTAAATATCCGGTAATCCAGCTATCATCACAATATCCCCGCTGGCAACGGATGATGCTTCTTTTCTTGTTAACCCTTCAAAAGTAAATAACTTAGTAATACAGCCAAAAGTCGTCTCACCAGTATGCGTTTTAATGCAAACCTTATCAGCGGTTTTCAGCGACCCCTGCCAAACACGACCTATCCCAAGTCGTCCCAGATAATTATCATACGCCAGATTAAATACCTGAAAGGCAAAAGGCAATGATTCATCAACTATTATTGGCGGAACTTTTTCTAAAATTGTATCTAAAAGCGGCGAAAGATCATTAGAATCATCCCTTAATTCTTTTTTGGCAATCCCTTGTTTGGCAATTGCATAAACAGTAATAAAATCCAACTGTTCATCATTGGCGCCCAAATCCATAAAAAGTTCTAAAACCTTTTCATGAACCCATTCTGGCCGAGCTGCCATTTTGTCAATTTTATTAATGACTACAATCGGCTTTAATCCCAAGGCTAATGCCTTTTTTAAGACAAATTTGGTTTGAGGCATGGGTCCTTCCTGAGCATCAACCACCAGAAGCACAGAATCAATAGAACGCAAAACTCTCTCTACCTCTGAGCTAAAATCTGCATGACCAGGGGTGTCCACAATGTTAATCTTGGTTCCTTTGTAAAAAACCGAGGTATTTTTGGAATAGATTGTAATGCCTCGTTCCTGCTCCAGAGCATTAGAATCCATACTCACAGTATCATCAGTAACCATACCGGTTTGACGCATCAAGGCATCGGTTAAAGAGGTTTTGCCATGGTCTACATGGGCAATAATAGCGATATTCCTAATTTCCATAATTAAATTTGCTCCTTTTTTTCTGTAAAACGCTGTGGCGGATTCGTAAAACCGTCTCTGCCTTAAATATTTTAACAACAGGTTGTATTTGTTGATAAGAAATTGAGTTGATGAGAAGTTTGATTTTCAAGAGAGATCTGAAGTGTGTTCCGAGGCGTCATTTAGATGTATGCATTACCAAGTTAATGCACTCCAGTGTCAGGTTCATCCATCGTTTTTCAGTCTTCCAAGAATAACTTTTTCCTATAATCCATCATTAATGATATAGTATACATTATATAAACCACAAAAGTCAAGTAAAAAATTGAAAAAGGTGAATGAATCAGTAATTGGTGAGAAAGCTCCGACCTGTGCGGTTGTGGATAATTACATCAAAATCAATAGAATACCGTCTCGCAGGGTAAGATTTCGACCTACGATTAGGGTAATTTGCCATAAGAACATAGTGGTTTGTGATATTTTGAATTTATAGGTGAGACTACACACCCCTAAATCCCCTCTTGTTAGAGGGGACTTTAAGAAATCCCCTCTTGAGAGGGGGTAGGGGGTGTGTTATTCTTAAACCACCAAAATCAAATGTCATG
>JBDRHR010000147.1:0-20769 GCA_043816605.1 Nitrospirota bacterium | reverse complement strand
GCTCTTTCATTTTACATTTTTCATTTTACAATACCCATTTTACAGTTTTTATCCCATATTTTTCAATGGACTGAACGCTTATTTCCCCTTTAAGTCACTACCTTAAATTGTCCAGCAATATTTGTGGGTAAAGATAAGCTTGAGAGGGGGTAGGGGGGGTGTAGTAATCCACATTTTTTAAGTATTTTCACCAGTAACTGACCTATTATAACTGATAACTGAGGGATTACTCAATGTCGTAATCGGTTAGTTATTAGTGGGGAATTTTATTATTTAAAGGATATGTAGTAATCGAATTTATCGAATTTAATTGCCTTTTGTTTAATTCGCTTAATTCGATTACTATTTACAGAATGAATTAATCCACTGGTAACTGAGGCATTACACATTTTTGTAATGGGTCAGTTATCAGGGGGAGAAAAGGGGTTCAAGGGTTCGAGTGTTTGTTTTTCCTTATTCCACTTGACCCCTCGACCCCTCAACACCTTGAATCCTGTTGATACATTTTTCCATATTCCCCCCGAAGACTGACCCATTACACATTTTTTAAAATTTTTCTTGACTTGAGTGGTTTTTATATGGTATAATTTTCATTAGACAAGAAATTATAGAGATAAAATACGATTGGAGGTTTAAGGTTGGTAAAAAAACCAAGAGTGGTTGTTGTTATTCCAGCCCGTTATAAATCAACAAGATTACCAGGTAAACCATTAGCAGAAATATGCGGTAAGCCTCTTATATTTTGGGTTTATACTCAAGCAAAAAAGATTAAAAACATAGATGATATTTTTGTAGCAACAGATGACGAATGTATTAAAAAAACAGTTGAAAATTTTAATGGAAAGGCAATTCTTACATCAGATAAACATCAGACTGGGACAGACAGAATAGCTGAGGCTGTACAAAGAATAAATGCAGATATTATTGTTAATATTCAGGGTGATGAACCATTGTTTGACCCTAACTCTGTGGAGAAATTAGTGGACACGCTAATTTCAGATAGGAAAAAAGAGATAAGTATGGTAACTTTAATGACAAAGATAAAAGATGCCAACCAATATAATAATATTAACACTGTAAAAGTTGTTTATGATAATTCTGGTTTTGCTCTCTATTTTTCGAGAGCTTTGATTCCATATCCTCAAGAAAAAAATAATTACGCGGTATACAAACATGTGGGTATCTATGGTTTTAGAAAAGATTTTTTAATGCATTATTCAAAAATGCAGCAGACTCCACTTGAAAAAATTGAATCATTAGAACAACTTAGAATTCTTGAAAATGGATTTAAAATTAAATTAATTGAAACAGATTGCGAACCGATTAGTATTGATACACCTGTAGACTTAGAGTTAATAAAAAAACATTTTAATAGAAAGCAGGATTAATGTAGGAAATAGGTAATATGAAAAAATTAAAAATAATCGCGGGGAACTGTATTCTTGAAGATTTTGATACTACAATAAAAACCGCTGAGGCATTAATAGATTTTTCAAAAAAATATAATTTTGATCTCGTCTACAAGAGTTCCTTTAAGAAAGATAATCGTTCAAGTCAAGATTATTACACTGGTCTAAACCTATCTGAGAGTATAAAGATATTTAAATATTTAAAACAAAAATATAATGTTGATATCTTAACTGACTTTCATAATCTTTATGAGCTTGATACTGAAATTGTCGATGTTATCGATATTCTTCAAATACCGGCATATCTTTGTATGCAAACTGAACTTGTGTTAAAAATTGCTCATGTAGGTAAACCAGTAAACATAAAAAAAGGTCAGTTTCTCCATCCCGAAGATGTGGGTAAAATCGTGAAAAAAATTGAAAGCACGGGCAATAAAAACATTATGGTTACGGAAAGAGGTACTTGTTTTGGATATAGAGATCTTGTGGTGGATCCTCGATCGTTCTATATCCTTAAAAAATTTGGTTATCCTGTTTTTTTTGATGCCGGTCATGCGGTTAGGAAATACGGAGTGCCATCTGCTGATATCGCAAAGGGTGGGACAAAAGAATATATAAATATTTTGGCATGTGCAGCAATTGCTTGTAAAATTGATGGGATTTTCGTTGAGGTGCACCCCGAACCAGATATCGCAAAATGCGACGCTGCTACCCAGTTTTCATTTAAAGAATTTGAAAAACTTTTAAAAGAGGTTCTTCCTATATGGGATGTGGTAAATAAAAATTTTAATAGAGAAAAATAAAAGATACGGAGGAAAATGATACTATGAAACTATTTATCGATTCAGCAAATATTAAAACAATAGAGAAATATTCTAAAATGAATATTTTTTCAGGTGTTACTACAACACCGACTTTTTTTAGAAGGGAAGGAATTAATGATATACCTGGTGAGATAGAAAAAATCTTTAAAATAATTTCTGGTGAAGTCCATATCGAAGCGATGGGTAATACATCTGAAGATATAATAAAAAGCGCTATGGAAAATAAAAAAATGGGCACTGATGTTGTTTCAAAAATTCCTTTAAATTATGAAGGTATAAAAGCAGTTAAATATCTCTCTGAGCATGATATTAAAACAAATGTACATCTTATTTTTTCGTTAAATCAAGCGATACTTGCAGCATTGGCCGGTGCAACCTATGTATGTCCTCTTGTTGGGAGAATATATGATATTGGTTATGATGGCTTTAATGTCGTTGAAGAAATAATCGCTGGTTTCAAAAAATATCCTGAAATAAAATCAAAAGTTATGGTTTCAAGTGTGAGAACACCTGAACATGTACGGCAAGCATTTTTACTTGGCGCAGAAGTCGCCACAATACCACCATTTGTTATAGAACAAATGTTCCATCACCCACTAACCAAATCAGGTATCGACAAGTTCGAAGAAGATATTATGCTGACAAGATATGTTAGAGATATTCTTCACATGGGAGAAGATTTACCAATTGTATATGAAGAAACAAATATGAAAGATGCAATCGTTGAAATGACACGAAAAAAACTTGGCATTGTTTTAGTTGTAGACAAAGACGAAAAACTCATTGGTTGTATAACTGATGGTGATTTAAGAAGAGCAATCCAGAAATTTCCAGATATCTATAATCATAAAGCAAAAGATTGTATGACAAAAGATCCAAAAACAATACAGAAAGATGCATTTGTACAGGAAGCTCTAACAATTATGGAGAAACTGACTATTACGCAGTTGGTTATCACTGATGAAAATCAGAAACCATTTGGTATAGTACATATCCATGATATCCTTAAAATATAAAGCAATAAATAATTACTAATCAACATAGATACACACACCATAGAAATGAAATAGGTATAGATACATGAATAAAAAAATCAAAGAAATTAAAGTAATTCTCATGGATGTGGATGGTGTTTTAACAGATGGACGAGTAATCCTTGGTGAAAAAGAGGAATTAAAATTTTTTGATATCCGAGATGGCATGGGAGTAACCTTAGCAAAAAAAGCTGGTTTAAAAGTTGGAATGATAACTGGTCGAGAAAGTAAAGCAGTTGAGCGAAGGGGTAAAGAACTCTACATGGATTATGTAATCCAAGGGAAAACAAACAAACTGATACCTGTTGAAGAAATTCTCAAAAAAGAAAAAGTTGACTTTAAAAATATCTGCTACATTGGTGACGATATAATAGATATCGCCTTGTTTAGAAAAGTTGGTTTTTCGGCAACAGTAAAAGAAGCGCCTGAATATATCAAATCCGAGGTTGACTATATTTCAAGTAAAAATGGTGGCAGGGGTGCTGTAAGAGAAATTATTGAATATATTTTAAAAGAAAAAGATGTTTTACAATTAACAATTGATGAAATTATAGAGGATTGGAATACTTAGAGCTAAAAAATGTTTTTTACGGGAATTACAGTTATTTTGCCTTAGCCACGGTATCTGTTGGCTGTGGAGGAGGTATTCCCTATTCCCTCTTTCTAAGTGAGTCAATTATTTGATTCAGTGCCTCAATTATCTGTTTTAGCCGGTTAAAAAGCATAGCTGATAAAGAAAAAGCCCAAATGAAAAATAATGTCCAGATAGCCAGGATAATATAAAACATATATTGTTCTTCCATGCAATTATCTCCTTTACTCTTGTATTCGCTGATTTTATATCAGCATCCTATTACTTATTATACACAATTTATCACATAAAGTCAAATGAATTCGGAAAAATGTGGTAATGGGGCAGTCTTTGGGGGGAAACATGGAAAAATTTATCAAAAGGATTCAAGGGGTTAAGGGGTCGAGGGGGCAAGTGTAATAAGGAAAAACTCTTCACTTAAACCCTTGAACCCTCGAATCCTGGACCCCTTTTCTCCCCCCTGATAACTGACCCATTACAAAATGTGTAAGATAGCATGATTTACCTGATGTTAATGATTATCATGAAAATCTCTAATATCATAAAAATCATGATTCCTTACACATCTTAAAAGGTGGATAAATGGAGATAATTAAGGTTCAAGATGCGGGATTTTGCTTTGGTGTCCGACGGGCAATAGATTTAGCTTTGGAATCGGCTGCCAGAGGTGCTACCTCTAAATCCGAAAAAAACCATGTCTATACATTAGGTCCTTTAATTCATAATCCCCAGGTGTGTGAGGAGCTAAGAAAACAAGGCATAATTGAAGCTAAATCCCTGAATGAGGTCCAATCAGGGGTAGTTATCCTTCGCTCTCATGGAGTCCCACCTAAATTATATGATGAAATAGCCAATTTAGGGTTTAAAATAGTTGATGCAGTCTGCCCGAGCGTTAAAAGAGTGCAAGAGTTGGCTTATCAGTTGAAAGAAGAAGGATATGAAGTCGTGGTTGTTGGAGAAAAAAATCATCCAGAGGTAATGAGTATTAGAGGGACGATAGAAGGTGAAACGATTGTTGTCGAAGGACCTCAAGAGGCAGAAAAACTTAAATTGAATCGTAAAGTAGGTATTATTGCTCAGACAACGCAAACTATTGATAATTTTAAAAAAGTAGTGGAAATACTCTTAGACAAAGCCAAGGAATTGAAGATATACAACACTATTTGCAAAGCCGTAGAAAATATCCAGAATGAATCTTTAGAGTTGGCTAATCAAGTAGATTTGATGTTAGTGATAGGCGGTAAGAATAGCGCTAATACTACCCGACTATGCAACCTGTGTTCACCTATTACACCTACTTATCATATTGAGATACCAGATGAAATCGATTTGACCTGGTTGAAAGGGGTAAAAAAAATTGGTATAACCGGTGGAACTTCTACACCACATTGGTTAATTGACCAGGTAGTAGAGAGATTGAGAAAAATCAATCAAGAGGAGTAAGGAATTGGTAATTGGTAAATGGTGATTGGTAACCATTTAACCAATTACCATTTAACCAATTACCTACCCCATTCAATACCCAAACGATTTTAGCATACTCAGGTTATCTTTCCATTTTTTCTTTGTTTTGACCCAAAGTTCAAGGAATACCGGGCGATCTAAAAATGCCTCTATCTCTTGTCTGGCTATCGAACCTATCTTTTTTAGTTTATCACCTTTGGCACCTATCAATATTGCCTTTTGTGAATCCTTTTCTACATAAATTATTGCCCTGATGTAGTCCTTTCTACCTTCTCTTTCTTTAAACTCCTCAATGGCTACAGTAGTAGAGTAAGGGACTTCTTCACCGTATTCCTTAAATATCTTCTCACGAATTATCTCGGCAACAAAGAATTTTTCAGGTTGGTTGGTCAAAATATCCTTTGGGAAATAAGCTGGGTTTGCCGGCAGATATTTTATGATACAATCAAGTAAGCGATCTATCCCCTCTTTTTTGATAGCTGAAATAGGAATTATCTCTTTGAAATCATAAAGTTTCTGTACTGAACCAATTAATGGAAGAAGTCCATCCTTCTGTATTAAATCAATTTTGTTAATGACCAGAATAGCACCCTTTTTATGGTTAAGCAATTCGGACTCAATTTGTGACTCATCATTAACCTCTCTCATAACTACTACCAAATCAGCACCTTTTATAGCTGAATTAAGCGTTTTCTTCATTAATTCCTGAAGTTTATACTTAGGTTCTGAAATTAACCCCGGAGTATCTAAGAATATAATTTGGTAGTTTTCGCCATTTAAAATACCCAGAATTCTATGTCTGGTAGTTTGCGGTTTTGGTGTTACCGCTGATAACTTTTCCCCTAAAAGTAAATTAAGTAAGGTTGATTTACCCACATTAGGTTTGCCAACTATAGCTACATATCCACAATGAAATACATCTGTTTTCATAAATGATAACCTCCTTATAATTAAAAATTATGAATTAAAAATTAAGGATTATTTTCTAACTCCTCAATTTTTAATTTTCAATTCATAATTTTTAATTTTCGTAAATAAATGCTCATCTTTATCCGTTCTTTAATCACCTTCCATGATGGTGCAGTTAGAAGCTGTTTTAAGAAAAAGCCTAATCTGAAATAAAAACTTTTATAGGCAAATTTTAATAAGGTTGTTAACTCATCAAGGTTTTGATGCAAGACAGGTGGTTTAAATTCAGAGTTTGGATTAATATATTCCTGCCATAGGTCTTTCTTTATTCCATTAGTTGAAAGCCAGATTTTATAGAGTTCAGTGCCGGGATGAGGTGTACTGAGTGAGAAATAGGCAAAATCCGGATTGAGTTTATTCACAAATCTAATCGTGTTTAAGATATCCTCTTTTGTTTCCTCAGGAAAACCGAATATAATATCTACTGAACTGGTAATTCTCATATCATTGGTGAGTTTAATTGCATATTGAATTTGCTCTATGGTGAAATCTTTTTTTAACAGGTCTAACATCTTTTGAGTCCCGGTGCCAATTTCATAATGAATCCAATGACAACCTGCTTCCCGTAATTTTAATAGCAACCCATAATCAATGTTATTTACTCTTGCCTTCATCCGCCACTTGATTTTTAAATTCCGATTGATAATCTCATCACATAACTCAAAAACCCGTTTGCGATTAAGGGTAAAAATATCATCAACAAATATAAATTCTTGTATGCCTAATTGGACGCATTTTTCTATTTCGTTTATTACATTAGCATTACTTCTTGCCCGGAAATTCTTACTCAGCGGCGGACGATAACAATAGATACATTCATAAGGACACCCTCGACTACTTAATATGGTAGTAAAAACATTAGAATTGACAAGATATTTTTTGTATGAAATCATCTTTCGGTCAGGGATAGGCAAGGAATCAAGGTCAAAAATCACATCCTGAGTAGGAGTCTGAATAATTTGGTCATTATCTTTATAAATTATCCCTTTTATTTGGCTTAACTTACTACGGTCTTGCTCTAAACAATTAACTAACGAAGTAAAAGCAATCTCACTTTCACCTAAGATTAATGAATCAATACACGGAAAACTAATTGTTTCCATAGGGAAGATATAGGTATGTGTCCCACCTAAATTTACATGGATAGAACTATTTATCTCTTTGACTATTTTAGCAATTTCAATCGCATCTGGCAAGGTGTAAATCGTGGTAGTCATTTCAACTACATCCGGGGATTTAGCCTTTATCTCCTGCCTGATTTCTTCATAGCCTATCCTTAAAATCTGTGTATCTAAGATTTCTACCTCGTGATGAGAATATTTTTTTAAATAAGCCGCTATGGACATCAAATCCAATGGAGGATAAAATTGCGGTTTTTCTTCAAAGATATTGGGTATATCAGTGGGTAATCCTTTTATTTTAGGTAGAGAAATGAGCATGACCTTCATAAAATCAGTATATCATAAATAATTTTACTTTGCAAGTAAAAATATTTCAACCTGTGCAATCAAGATAGCCACAGATTTCACAGATTTTCACAGATTAAAAGATAAAACGAAGACAAATTTAATAGTTAATGACTGAGGAACCTCCATAACAACTCCTATAATCATGGATCTTTCTTTTCCATCTTTCTACTAATTTGTGTTAATCTGTGAAATCTGTGGATATACTTTCTTGTTTTTGATTGCACAGGTCGAAACATTTTGACAAAATTGATAAATTGGCTACTGCAAGTTAGGGGTTTTATATTCTTAAAAATTTAGCCTTAGCCTGAGCAACTATTTGACCATTTTTTAGCCTCATTTCTGCTTGACTCTCGATAATCTTACGGGTTTGTTTTATTATCTCGCCTTTAATAAAAACTTCTTCTCTTACCTTTACTGAATGTAAAAATCTAACCTCAAGCCAGACCGTAAGGCTTAAGATACCCAGGTCAAATAGTAACCTGCCCATTGCTTCATCTAAGATAGTAGTTATTATTCCACCATGAACTATATCTGAATAACCTTGATGAATCTTTTTAAATACAAACTTTGTATTACTTGTCTGCCCCTGGATTTTGAAATCAAGTTTTAATCCAAAATCATTTTTTTTGCCACAAGCAAAACACATTCCATCATCTTTTAATTCCATTTTCAACCTCGCTATTTTCCAATTATACCATTGCCAAAGGTAGTTGTCAATCTTTTTGTAAAATTGTCATTTATGAATTAAAAAGAGTACCTCCACCCTATCCATCCACCAAAGATATATTCTGCTTGAGATCTGAAAGAACAGTAAACTCATATAGAAAAATATCACTCAACAACCGTTCGGCTGAGCTCACGCCGAAACCTTGAGTTTAAAATCAGTGAAGTTCCTATAGAAGAAAATGCCCATCTTCGGATTATCTCTGATAAAGACTCGGGTTTGGCAGAAATCAGATTTTGGTATAAAAATAGATTAGTCGCAATCCAAAAGATCAAAAACGAAGAATTGAAGTTAGTGCACTTTTAAATTTTAGCTAATAAAAAAAATTATTCATTGACAAACTTCAAGTGTAAAAGGTATAATTTAAACCAGTATGGGAAGATTAATTATTAATGGAATAGCATTCTTTCTTTTTGGGGTATTTATCTTCTGTCATCGCACACCAATAAATTTCAGCCTATCTTACCTACAAGGATTCTTTGGATATTGGTCATGGGATTTTGTATTGCATAACATCCAGGAATTTTTCCTGCTAACTATTCTAATCTTAAGTGCGATGGGAATAGGTTGTAAGTTATTAAAGTTGTTTCAGATAAACTTTTATAGCCGGCAAGTTAAATTTGTCTTTTCTATCGGTCTTGGACTTGGATTCTTTTCACTTATAACCTTAACCTTAGGTTTTTTAGGCTTGCTTTCCCCAATCGTCTTCTATCCGCTGATATTGATTACCTTTCTGATAAGTATAGGTCATATAAGTCATATAAGACCTATATTTACCAGAATCATAAAAGAACTACCCCAAATCGACTTCAATCTTTTTTCAATTATTAGTGGAATTTGTTTAGCCGTGATAATTCTGTTGGGAATAATTTTAGCCATTGGTGGTCCTCCGATATTATTTGATGATTTAGTCTATCATCTGGCGATTCCTGACATCTACCTTAAAAACCATAAAATTGTTAATATCCCTTATCTTGTATTCTCAAATTATCCTCTAAATGTAGAAATGCTATTTACGATGGCTATGGGACTAAAAAGTGATACCTTGGCACAACTAATTCATTTTTCCTTTGGCGTTTTAACTGGGATGAGTATTTATGCCCTGACTAAAACTTATTTTGGTAGAAAGCAAGGGCTATTTGCCATGCTAATATTCTTCAGCATGCCTTCTGTTATTTTTACCATGACCTTTGCCTTTAATGACATGGGATTGACCTTTTATGTCGTCCTGGCTGTGTATGCCATAATTAGTTGGCTCAAAATGAATGATAGCCGTTGGCTAATTTTATCAGGGCTTATGACCGGCTTAGCCATTGGGGTAAAATACTCCGGAATAATTTGTCTTATTATTCTTATGGGATTTATTATTATGACCAAATATAAAACCCCAAAAGTGGCGTTAAAAAAATCATCCATTTTCTTGCTGGCGGCATTATTACCTGTTTTACCCTATCTTATAAAAAATCTTATTTTTGTCGGGAATCCGGTGTATCCATTTCTTTATGGATTATTTGGGGGTGAAAACTGGAGTGATTTTAATGCCCAAAGATTTACTCAAGAGATGAGCCATTACGGTCCGGGATACTCTGGAATATTAAGGTATTTAACTTTGCCTTTCTTTATTACTTGTGATTGGAAAACCGGGGATATTCCTATTGGTCCATTGGTTCTTGTCTATCTTCCTTTTTTATTTTTCATGAAGAATGTGGGAGGCTTGCCTCGTGATAAAATCATCAAATATTTACTTGTATTTTGTAGCCTTTATTTTCTTGTATGGATTAATACCTCTATGGTCATTCGATTTCTATTCCCTTGTATTGTATTATTATGTCCGGTAGTTGGGTATGTTATTAAAGAGATGGGAGGAAAATTATCCCTTTTACCCATAGTTATAGCACTTATCTTAAACATTTATACCCTTTGGACAGCCATTGGAGAGCATCCTGATTTTTACCTGGGAAATAAAACAAGGGAAGAAAAGCTTTTATCTGCCCAGCCGGTTAAGGATTATTATCAGGCAATTAAATTCATTAATGAGCAATTACCACAAGGAAGTAAGGTTTTATTTATTGGTGAGCCAAGAAGATATTATTGCCAAAGCGAGGTTTTAACCTCAAGTGAACTCGATACTGCCATCATTTCTAAATTGGTCAAAAAATCAAAGGATACAAAGAGGCTTGCCTCGTTAGAGTTATTTTCTAAACTAAAGGGGTTAAGAGTAACCCATATCCTTTATAATAAACATAATATTCTCTGGTTAAAAAGGCAATTTAATTACTTTAACTGGGAGGATAAAAAACAGGAGGCTCTCTATGAATCCTTTATGACTTCTCTATGCCCAATTTATGCCGTTGGCGATATCTATCTGTACAAGATTCCAAACAAATAATCCTTTGTATTTATTTTCTCCTTGACATCGAGCATTATATATGATAAAATCGTAACTCAGGTTCACAGTTTCAGGGTTCACGGTTAGAGAGCAAGGTGACCAACCTTAAACCTTGAACCTAACAATCTGAGTAATTACCAGAGGATAAATATTAATGTTAAAAAAGGCGATTTTATCGGCATTTTTATCAGCCTGTTTTGTACTTATCTGTGGCTTAATTTTAGCTAATAATAATTGGTTCTGGGACATAGTCGCTCCTATTTATTATGAGGATTTAGTTTGTAAATATGCAAAGAATTATGACATAGACCCTCTTTTAGCCGCGGCTATTATCAAGGTTGAATCAAGTTTTTACTCCAGTGCTCAATCACCGAGAGGGGCAATTGGTTTAATGCAAATAATGCCTTCTACAGGAAAAGAGATTGCCTCTAAATTGAAGTTACGACCATTTACTGTCTCTGACCTCTATGACCCTGAGATAAATATTCAGATTGGACTTTATTATTTGTTTAAGTTGAAAAGGGAGTTTAATGGGGATTTACACTTGACTTTAGCCGCATATAATGGAGGGATTAGAAATGTTAAAAAATGGTTAGCCCAAAAAAAAATACCTCTACATAGCTCAAAGGAGGATATTAAAAATATACCGTTTAAGGAGACACGAGAATTTGTTCAGGATGTAATGTGGAATTATCAATGGCTTAAAAATGCCTATAAAATCAGGAAGGTTTTGCAATTGGATTTATAGGACTTATAGGACTTATATGACTTATAGAAAAAAGGAAATAAAAATGACATTAGCTAACAAAATTACTATTTCAAGAATCTTATTAATCCCTGTATTTATAATCTTTTTGGTTTATGGCTATCGTAAGGATTTACTTATTTTTCGGCATATTGCCTTTGGGATATTTATCCTTTCAATACTTACTGATGCCTTAGACGGTATGGTGGCAAGGGCATTTAAGCAACAAACTAACCTGGGAAGTTTCTTAGACCCATTGGCAGATAAATTACTCCTGATCAGTGCATTTATTGTCATCGGATATGTGGAAAAGATTTCGGTAGGGGTGGTAATTTTAGTTGTTAGTCGAGATGTGATTATGGCGTTAGGATGGATAATTCTACAAGTCTTTAACAGTAATACTTTAATTATTAAGCCCAGTATATTAGGGAAATTAACAACTGTCTTGCAGATGCTAACCATTATATGTTGCCTGATAGAAATTCCATATCCGATTGTTATTAGATATACGATTATTACCACAATGGTAATTTTTACTATTTGCTCCACTCTTCATTATATCTATGCAGGAAGTCGCATGCTTAATGGAAAGGAAATCGGTGAGCGGTGAGCAGGTAATCAGTAATAAAGGAATAGGTCTTATAGGTCAAATAGAACCTATAAGACCTATTCCTTAGTATTACCAATTTATGGAGGACAATTAAAATGGATAACGAAATAGAAAACAGAGCCATAACTAAACGCAAAAGAAGATATTTTTTGGGTGAAATGTTACTTGAAACAGAAGTAATTACCAAAAAGCAATTGGATGAGGCATTAGAGATACAGCTAAAAACTGGGGAGCGAATTGGTAATACCCTGAAAAACTTAGGCTATGTTACAGAAGATGGACTTTTAGAGACCTTAAGTCAACAATTAGGTATCCCTCGAATTAATCTGGCGGATATAAAAGAGTTACCATCTGAGGTATTAAGTTTAGTCCCTGAATTTCTTATCAGAAGGCATAACTTAATCCCTATTTTACTTAACGACACTAATTTAACTATTGCTATGTCTGACCCATTGGATATATTTGCCATAGATGATGTGGCATTATTTATAGGAGATTATCGAATAAATCCTGTAATTGCCTTTGAGGATGATATAAGAAAAACCATTGATAAATATTATGGGGAAAATATAATTGATATGGAGAAGACTGCCGATAAAATACAGGTAAAGGCAGTAGAGTCTGTAGATGAGACAATTGACCTGACGAAAATTACTTCTGCGGCTGGGGAGGCACCTTTAGTTAATCTGGTCAATCATATCATTTTAAAGGCAATTCAAACCGGTGCCTCGGATATTCATATTGAGCCGTATGAGTATAAAATTCGTATTCGAAACAGAATTGATGGTATTTTGTATGAGCTTCCTTCACCCCCTAAAAAATTACTTCTACCCATAGTCTCCCGAATAAAAATTATGTCCAATGCTGATATTACTGAACATAGACGAGCACAAGACAGCAGGGCTAAGGTAGTCGTTGGGAATAGAGAGGTTGACTTAAGAATCTCTTTTATTCCTACAGTCTTTGGTGAAAGAGTAACTATCAGAATTTTAGACCCGAGAAGTATATATTTAGACTTAACCAAATTAGGTTTTGATGAAGACAACTTAAAGATTTATCAAAAGAATATCAACTGCCCTTATGGAATAATTCTTGTGACAGGACCTACAGGAAGTGGCAAGACAACTACTTTATATTCTACATTGGCTACTCTTAACTCTATCGAGAAAAATATTATGACGGTAGAAGACCCCATAGAATATATTCTACCGGGTATAAATCAACAGCAGGTAAATCCAGACCTTGGTGTAACCTTTGCCAGTGGATTAAGGTCTTTTTTAAGGCAGGACCCTGATATTATCATGGTTGGTGAAATACGGGATAAGGAAACAGCAGAAACCGCTATTCATGCCGCATTGACCGGGCATCTCGTATTCAGTACGCTTCATACTAATGATGCCCCAAGTGCTATTCCAAGATTGGTTTCAATGGATATTGTTCCTTTCCTGGTTTCTTCTGCATTGACAATGATTATTGCCCAACGATTACTTAGAGTTTTATGTCATAAATGTAAAGAACCTTATCAAATCTCAACCACAGTTCTTAAAGAAATGGAACTACCAATAGAAGATAAAGAAGAAAAGGTAACTCTATATCGTGGGGTAGGATGTGAGCATTGTTATCAAACAGGCTATCATGGTCGGATTGGAATATATGAAGTAATGCCCATAGATGATAATATTAAGGATTTAATACTTAAAACTATCTATGCCGGTGATATTGAAGAGGCGGCACATAAAGCCGGTATGAAATCCCTTAAGAAAACAGGCATGGCAAGGGTTTTAAGCGGAGTAACCAGTTTAGAAGAATATTTGAGGGTGGTTTAAAGAAAAGGTTGAGGTTAAGGTTAAGGTTAAGGTTGAGAGATTTTGCTCAACCTTAACCTCAACCTTTTCCTTAACCTCAACCTTTTCCTCAACATGGAGTTTAAAATGATTCATGGTATTGGAATAGACTTGATTGAAATTAAAAGGATGAAAAAGGCTAAAGAGCGATTTGGGAAGATGTTTTTAGAACGAATCTTTACCGAGGCGGAAATTAAGTATTGTCAGGCACATCCTAAAACAGAAGACCAACATTTTGCCGGTAGATTTGCGGCTAAAGAGGCAGTATTGAAGGCATTGAGAACCGGGTGGCCATTTATTTCCCTTAAAGATATTGAGATAGTTCCTGATGTAATTACTGGGGCACCAGAGGTAGTTTTATATGGGAATATACTCGGTATAGCTAATAGATTGAAAATCTCATCTATTTTACTTTCCATCACCCATACTAAAGAATATGCCATTGCCCAGGCTATTTGTAATGCAGGAGCGTGAATAGGCTGAAGGTTGTTAGTGGCTATAGGCTGTTAGGCTACAGTCTTCTTCCTACAGCCTAACAGCCTATAGCCTACAGCCTTCTTTCCTACAGCAGGAGATAATTTATGAAGGTAGTAACTAAAGCCCAAATGCAGAAAATTGATAAAAAGGCTACGGCGGAATTTAATATCCCCGGTATTATTTTGATGGAAAACGCCGGTCTTGTTTCCTCATTAATTTTAGAGGAGAAATTTTCTGAGGTAAAGGAGATAGCCATATTTGCCGGCGGAGGAAATAATGGTGGAGATGGATTAGTCATTGCCAGACACCTGTTTAATCAAGGAATTACTGTTACGGTATATTTATTAAAATCTGCGGCTCAAATCAAAGGGGATGCCCTGACTAATCTGAATATCGCTAAATCAATCGGAATACCTGTTAAGGAGATACTTGATGAAAATGAATTAGGAAGGGAAAAAGCCAATATCCTGCATGCTGAAGTTATTATTGATGCCATCTTAGGCACTGGAACATCTGGGGAAATAGAGGGATGGTTAGCCAATGTCATTAATTTTTTAAATCAAATAAATATTCCAATTATAGCCATTGACATCCCATCCGGGTTAGATGCAGACACAGGTTTTCCTTTAGGGGTTTGTATTCGGGCAGAGGTTACATGGACACTTGGATTACCCAAAATTGGATTATTACTTTATCCTGGGGCAGAATTTGCCGGCGAGATTTCCCTTGTTGATATAAGTTTGCCGGAACAACTTGTTGAAGATGAGGACATTAAAGTAAATCTATTATTAAAAGAGGATATTTTGTCCGCATTACCAAAACGGACTAATGATGTTCATAAGGGTAGTTGTGGTAAGGTAATAACTATTGCCGGGTCTGTGGGGATGACCGGTGCGGCAGTTATGACTGCCCAATCCTGTCTAACTATGGGTGCAGGATTAGCTATCTTAGGTATACCCGGGAGCCTGAACCCAATTGTAGCGGCAAAACTTACTGAGGTAATAACAAAACCATTACCGGAAACTCCCGAGCAAACCATTGGTTTAAATAGTTATGATGAAATTATGGAATTAGTCAAAGATGCCTCGGCGGTAGCCATAGGCCCTGGTTTAGGGAGAAATAACGAGGTAGTAAATTTAGTTAGAAAGTTAATTCCAAAGATAAATATTCCAATGGTTATAGACGCAGATGGATTATTTGCCTTAGCCGGTAATCTCCATATCTTGCAGGAGAAATCCTCACCGATTATAATTACCCCACATGCGGGTGAGATGGCGCATCTTTTAGGCATAACTACGGATGAGGTTCAAAAAGATAGGTTAGGCATAGCTCAAGGATTTGCCCAAAAATACCAATTAGTGGTTGTTCTAAAGGGAGCAAGGACAATAATAACCGACCCGGATGGTAATACTTATATCAATTCAACGGGGAATTCGGGTATGGCAACTGCAGGTTGTGGAGATGTATTGACGGGTATGATAGCGGGATTATTAGCTCAAAATGTATCGGCTATAGATGCGGCAAAATTAGGTGTTTTTTTACACGGTTTATCTGGAGACTTAGTTTTAGAGGAAAAAGGTGAGTATAGCTTAGTTGCCTCAGATTTAATTACTAAAATTCCTGTGGCAATTAAAGAAGTTATAAAGTTAAAAGTTATAAAGTTATAAAGTTATCACATAAATTCTTATTTCTTACTTTCAACTTTTAACTTTTTACTTCTGTTATCTGACTCGGGGGGGCGTAGCTCAGTTGGGAGAGCGTCGGCTTCGCATGTCGAAGGTCAGGGGTTCGAATCCCCTCGCCTCCACCAATATCGGAATGGATTATACCTTTCTTACATATTCCATATAATCCTGATAATTTGTTTTCATTTCTTGCAGACTATCCCCGGCGAATTTTTCTTGCATAGCTTTACATAATTCTATGGCGACGGCTGCCTCACCAACAACAGATGCCGCAGGCACAGCACAGACATCAGACCGCTCATAACTGGCTACGGTAGGCTCTTTGGTCTGGAAATTAACTGAAGCAAGAGGCTTCCTTAATGTCGGAATAGGTTTCATCGCCGCTCGTAAAATAATTGGTTCACCATTGCTTATTCCACCTTCTAATCCACCCGCACTGTTTGTCTTTCTAAAAAAGCCCCTGCGTTTGGTATAAAATATCTCATCATGCACCTGTGAACCTAATTTATGGGCAGATTCAAACCCTAATCCAATCTCCACACCTTTAATCGCCGGAATACTCATTACGGCTTGTGTTAATCTTCCATCAAGTCGCTTGTCCCATTGTGTATAACTTCCTAAACCAATCGGCAGACCAACAGCCTGGATTTCAAATATCCCTCCGACGCTATCTCCATCTTTTTTTGCCTGTTCGATTAGTTTAATCATTTCCTCTTCTGCTTCTTTATCTGCACACCGCAAGAGAGAGATTACGATTCGTTCTTTAATTTCGTCAAAACTATTATTTTTAGCTTTTACCTTTCCTATTTGAATGACATGACTGATTAATTGAACATCAAACTCTTGCAGGAGAATTTTAGCTATAGCTCCAACAGCTACCCTTGCGGCAGTTTCACGGGCACTGGCGCGCTCAAGGACATTACGCAGGTCTTTATGCCCATATTTTATTGCTCCGGATAAATCCGCATGACCTGGTCTTGGTGAAGTAGTCGGCTCTTCATATTCAACAGGAATTGAGGAGTCCACAGCCATTATTTCCTGCCAGTGCTCCCAATCTTTATTCGGAATAAGCAGGCTGATAGGACTGCCTAAGGTAAGATTATGCCTTATTCCAGAGAGTATTTCCACATGGTCTTTTTCAATCCTCATCCTATCCCCGCGTCCAAATCCTACCTGCCTTTCTCTTAACTGTTCATTAATCTCCTCTATATTTATCTTCAAATTAGCAGGTATACCTTCAATAATCACGACTAAACATTTGCCATGCGATTCACCTGCGGTTAAATATTGTAGCATCGTCATCCCTCCTTATTCTGTAACAATTCTTAGACTTCTGCAAAATCAAGAAATTGTTGACTTAAACAGATGCCTAACATATATTAAATATCAAAAATTAAATATTAAATTATATATCAAAATGTAAAATTAAATCGTAATTCGTTATCCCTATTTTGCTTAACGAATAGCAATTTTCCATTTTGATTTTTAATTTGTCATTTTGCATTTTAATATTTAATATTTAATTTTCAAGCACTAAAATCTATTTTGCAGAACTCTATGTAACAATTCTAATTATGGAAATAAATGGACTTGTCTCTTATAAACATTCATCTATTATCAATATGGGAAAGTGAGGAAGTAAGAAAATTTCAAGTGAATCTTACTTTCTCACCTGCTCACTTTCCCACTTTCCCTGTCCCTATAATACTACCATATATTGTTAAGAATTGCAATTATTTTTTTATGTTTGACCTTCATTTGCTCCCCCATTACACTTCTGTTAATTTTTTCCTTGACTACAAATATGAAATAGTGTAAAATGTAATTCAGGAAATAGTCCATGTGCTATTCTCTATTACCAGAAAGGAGGTTGACAATAATGTTAAGAAAAATTTTAATGATAACTGTTTTTTGTCTTTTGGTGAGTGAATTTTGTTCTTTTAAAGTCTTTGCACAAGAAGAACAGGCTCGCTTGGAACAGTTACGACTGGAAGGTGTTGAGATTACTGTTTATAATCAGGATTTGGGGTTAGTTAAAGATAGAAGATTCATAGAGTTTAAAAAAGGTGAAAATATCATAAAATGGACAGATGTTGCCTCATTGATAGACCCTACATCTGTAGAGTTTAAGGCATTAAAACATGAAAATGAGGTCAGAATTCAGGAACAAAATTACGAATATGACTTAGTCGGTGCCTCAAAATTGTTAGAAAAATATATAGATAAGGCAATTGGGGTGATTACAAAGGATAATCAGGCTTATGACGGCTCTTTATTAAGTTTTGATGCAGAACAACTTGTTTTGGCTAAGGATAAGACAAAAGGACCCGTGGTGATGGTTTCACGCGAAAATGTCAGGGATATAAAATTCCCTGAATTACCTGAAGGATTAATTACCAAACCTACCCTCCTCTGGAATATAATCTCCGAAATTAGTGATAAACACTTATGCGAGTTGACTTACCTGACTAAAGGAATGAATTGGCATGCAGATTATGTGGTAGTAATGGATGATAAAGATGTAAATTTAGACCTTGTGGGTTGGGTAACGATTGATAACCAGAGCGGAACAACTTATAAAAACGCCAGATTAAAACTTATTGCCGGGGATGTTCATTTATTAAAACCTAAAGAGAATGTAAGAGTGGAAATGTATGCGATGGCTATGAAAGGTGCACCTCAGGAATTTAAGGAGGAGCCTTTATTTGAATATCATATCTACACACTCACAAGACCTACAACCCTGAAGGATAGACAAACTAAACAAATTAACCTCCTGACCAATAATAATGTTTCTTGCAAGAAGACCTTTACTTACAATGGAGCACAATCTGGTAAAAAGGTGGAAGTAAGTTTAGAATTTGTCAACTCTGAAAAAAACGGATTGGGAATTCCATTGCCTAAGGGTAAAATCAGGGTCTATAAAGCGGATAAAGAAGGTGCTTTACAATTCATTGGTGAAAATGAAATTGACCATACACCAAAGGATGAGGAAATCAGGCTCTATATTGGAGATGCATTTGATGTTGTTGGTGAAAGGAAGGTGGTTGACCGCCAGAAAATAACTCAACAAATTCGTGAAGATACCTATGAGATAGAAATAAGAAATCATAAAGATGAGGATATTGAAGTTTTAGTGGTAGAATCTCAACAGGGCAGTTGGAAGGTAATAAAAACCTCCCATGATTACAAAGTTAAAGACGCAAATACCTTAGAATTTAAGATTAAGGTTAGAAAAGGGGAGAAGGAGGTAATAAGGTATACAGTTAGATGCGAGTGGTAATAACCGTTCAGGTTACTATAAAATAGGTGGTAAAAACTGTAAAATGGGTACTGTAAAATGAAAAATGTAAAATGAAAAGGTAAAATGAAAGAATAGCGAATTATGTAAAGTACTCTAATTTTCAATTTTTCATTATCCATTTTACAATTTACAGTTATTTATACTCCAATGTCTTTAACTGGTTGAACGCTTACGAGTGGTGAAATGGTAGTGTATGTAGATGGGGAATTTGTCCCAGACACAAATATCGCAAATATAGAAGAGCAATACGGGTTGTTTGAGAGTTTAATCTTTGACGATGGCAAGATATTCAAGCTAACCGAGCATTTAGATAGATTATACGATGGGGCTAAATTCCTTAACCTGAAGATACCATTAGAAAAGGATGAACTATCCGGGGCAATTTATAAGACTGTTGAGAAAAATGGGTTATCACCAGCTTATATAAGGGTGGGAATTTCTCAGTCTATCCATCAATCAATCAGCATCCGGATAATCGTTAAGCCCCTACCTCAATATCCAGAGGAAATTTATACCTCTGGGGTTTCAGTCATAACCGTTCCGACAAGAAGACACCACATAGAATCCACCAATCCCCTTATAAAATCCTCTGACTTTGAGGCTAACATCTTAGCCAAAATAGAAGGAAGTGCCTACTTTGAGGCGATAATGCTCAATGAAGATGGTTATGTAACCGAGGGAACAATAAGTAATATATTTGTCTATAAAAACGGGGTATTAATTACTCCTCCTGCCTATTCAGGTTTATTAAAAGGTATAACCAGGGAATTGGTGATAGACATAGCAAAACATAAGCAGATTGAAGTAAAGGAAGAGGTTATTAGTCGGTATGAGTTATATTGTTGTGAAGAGGCGTTTTTAACCTTTACCTCCGGACGAATTGTGCCGGTAACAAAAATAGATGAACGAATCATAGGCACTGGTCAACCCGGGATTATTACTCAAAAATTCCTGTCTTTATTATTTAATAATCCGAATGAAGAGTAAGGTAATCACAGGTTATTCCCCTTCTTGGAGCTTATCCTTACCCACATCTTTTTCTGTCTTTATAAGTCTATGGTTGACAACATGTTACTCAAAGATAAGGGATGAAATACTGTAAAATGGGTACTGTAAAATGAAAAATGTAAAATGAGAATGCGTAAATAAAAGATGGTAAACCATGCGAAATGCTGTAATTTTTTAATTTTTCATTATCCATTTTACAATTTACAGTTATTTATACTACAA
>JBDRHR010000146.1:0-19202 GCA_043816605.1 Nitrospirota bacterium | reverse complement strand
GGAATCCTAACCCCGAAGGGGTGGCATTATTATAGCACAGCACAAGCAACCATCTACATTTCTCTACATTCATCTGTGAAATCTGTGTAATCTGTGGATTAAATCTTGATTGTACAGATTGAAAAAACTTGAACATCGAGTTAAAGTAATGCGTTCATAGAGCAGAGAGTGTATCTCTCGTTCCAGTTCCCTTGTACTCCAATTATTCTGAACAATTTCAATTATATAAAAATCTCTCCCATCTGGATTTTCAACCCTCAATAAAAGTCGGTAGTGCGTCCAGGTTAATTCGTGACGCAGTGCGTCACGAATTGGAAAATTCAAATAAAATAACCTCATGTTTCTGAGATTAGATTCATCAAATCCTTTACCAAATTCCAAGACGAGTTTTTCAGATAGTTCTTTGATTAAATATTTGCCGTACTCTGCCCTTTCTTTTCCTTGTTGTTCCTCTTCAACAATAAGCCTTCCTATTTGCCAATAAGCTTGCACCATAACAAAATTAACAGACCTGAAAACTGTTTTTCTGGCTTCGTTAAGAATATTCTTTATATTGGCATATACAGATTCAAAATTATTAGGTACTATCTCAGACATAATAATCAAGTCCTTTCAAGAATTCGTTCAACTTCTCCACGGAAACCAAGGGAAAGAGAAAAGAAAAAATTGGTGTCAAGTCTCATTTTCTATTCAACTCTGCACTTCTTATATTCTTTAACCCCCTTCCAATCTCCTCCTCACCCGGCAATTTAGCCTTATATTCTGCGACAAATATCTTATTTTCCAGGTCACCCAGGGCATAGTGGACTTCTTCCTTGCCTTTATACTCACAGATAATTAGACCTACCGGTGATTTTTCCCAGGGATACATCTTATTTTCCCGGTAATAATTAAGGTATTTATTCATCTGCCCAACATATTCGCTTTTGAATTTGCCTATCTTTAAATCTACTAAAATAATACAGGGGATACCTCGATGATAAAACTCAAGGTCAATAGTATGAATCTCCTGGTCAATTATAATCTTACATTGCCGACCTGCAAGAGAAAAATCAGGACCAAACTCCAGCAACAACCTTTGGACATTAACTAATAATCCTTCTTCTAATTGCTTTTCACTATAACCATTCTGAATCTGAAGAAAATCAAAATTATAGGTATTTTTAAACACTTGCTCAGGAAGAATAGGTGTAATAGGCATAGGAATAATTGTAACCAGCTTATTTTCCTTTAATGCCCTTGCATATAAGTTGTTACTTATTTGCTTTCTTAACTCTCGGACACTCCAGTTATTTTGTACAATTTGAGACTCATAAAACTCTCTTTCTTCTGCATTCTGGGTAGTAATTAATTCTACATAATGAGACCAACTCAATTTTGCAGACACTGTCTGCAAAATTGGATATATTTTATAAAACAATAAGGCATTATATATGTTTCTCCAAGCAATAGTTAGGTCATTTGCCAACTGTTTTAGTAATTTTTCTCCATACATAGGCTTGTCTCTATGTTCCAATTCCCCTCTCGCAATCCTTTCTCCTACTTGCCAATATGTCTGAACCCGAAGATTATCAACTGCCTTGTATGCCTGATAAGTAGCCTTCTCAAGCAAACTCCGAATATCTCTTAAAATCTCATTATAGTCTTCTACTGTTTCTATCTGTTTCATAGTTGTTGTTAGCTTTTTGGGCACATCCTTCTCCCTTGCAATTCCGGCGACACAATACTTAATTTCCCCCGTCCTAATTAGCACACTTTATTTATAACACTACCTTTGAGGCAATAATTTTGTCTTTAACAGTTTGAACCTTTCTTCTACCCTTTTTACCGACACAACCTTTAGTCCCGGCAGGATGTCTGCACCGGTGAGTTCATTTATAACACCGGCTATTTCTTCTGCCCCAATTTTTTCCTTAGATGAGGCTTGCCTCGTTTCTGCTAATTTAGAAATGCTTTTAGCTATAATCCCCCGACCATAGCGATTGACTAAATCAATGATGATAAATGTGCTTGCACAACCTAATAAATCATCTTCTTTGAATGTTTCAGAGGAGGCTTGTCTCGTTGCGGTGAGGTCTATGGTGGGAGGCTCGCCTCGTTGTTGTGCTTTATCAAATAGTTTAAGCACTCGCGGATACTCATAATTAAAAAAGGCAGATTTATCAAATCGTTGCCAGCACAAAAATCCAATGTAGCCCCCTACCCCTTCTATGAACCACCTGCCGCTGTCTTCAACCTTTAATTTTTCAGACAGAATACCTTTAACAAGTTCTTGAGGAAGGCTATGAACCAGCCGAAATCGCGTCTTTGGGGCTCGAAATGGAAATCCTGTCTCCCCGACCACAGGATAACATTGCACCCCATCTACCAGAATCAAGCCGTCATGGGTATATTTTAAAAACATATCATCAACGAGGCAAGCCTCAATATCTTCACAAAAGACCAATCCGTAAGTCTGGTAGGATAAAATTTTGTCTTCCGGGATTTCAAGTACCTTGGACACCAATTCGTATTCTTTAACTAAAATATCTAATATTTTGTCAGCTAACCGATTTTGAGTTTCATTCCCTTCAGGATAAAAAACCTCGGCTATACCTTTTTTTAATGGCTCTTTAACCATTTGTATATGAGTAATAGTTTTTTTGTTTTCTTCAGGCTCTTTATGGATTAAAGAACTAATGCCAAAAAATAAGGTAGTCGCCACTACCCCACATAAAAGCCCTTGAATAAATTCTTTACGCATCTTGTTACTCTCCTCAAACATTAGATTATAAGACTTATAAGACCTATAAGTCTTATAATCTCCTCACAACCAACTCCTCCATTGTGATTCTAACAAAGACGGTCTTAAGTTTATCCAATTATTAATCGTTAGGTTACCTTCTGTGACCCTACCTAAGATAGAGAAAGTAACCTCGTGCAAAGAGGCAATTTCCTCTAATTTTTCCAAATCTTCCTTTTTTAAGGTAAGGATAATTCGGGATTGGGATTCGGAAAAAAGAAGATAATGTGGCTCAATGAATGATTCCTCAATAGTAATTTCAGCCCCTATTTTACCAACAATACAGCATTCGGCTAAGGCTACGGCTAATCCTCCCTCTGAGCAGTCATGGGCTGATTTGATAATTCCCCGGCCAATTGCCTCAAGGCAGGTGTCCTGGATTGCCTTTTCCCAATCTAAATCGATATGAGGCGGATGACCCGCTACCTTTCCATGAATTAATTTAAGGTACTCACTTCCACCTAATTCCTCTTTGGTCTCACCCAGCAAAACAATCATATCGCCTTCGTCCTTAAACCCCATTCCATTAACCCGTTGTCCTTCAATAATCCCTAACATACCCACTATTGGTGTCGGGTAAATCGCCAATTCCTCACTTTCATTATAAAAGCTGACATTACCGCCGGTAACCGGGGTTTGAAATATTTTGCAGGCATAAATCATTCCTTCTACTACCTTCTGGAATTGCCACATTACCTCAGGGTTTTCCGGGTTACCAAAATTCAGGCAATCGGTAATAGCCAGTGGTTTTGCCCCAACACAAACCACATTCCTGGCCGCCTCAGCGACGGCAATCATTCCACCAATGTATGGGTCAAGATAACAATATCTGCCATTGCCATCGCAGGTAACGGCAATAGCCTTTTGAGTGCCTTTAATGCCAAGAATTGCCGCATCCCCTTTGCCCGGCAATAGTTCCGTGTTTGTCTGAACCATGTGGTCATACTGCTCGAACACCTTCTCTTTTAGTCCAATACATGGCGAGGCAATTAATTTAAGCAGGACTTCGTTGTAATCTTTTGGTGCCGGTAAATCAGGTAAATAGTGTGTGGTTTCGAGGTAATCCGGTTTTTGTTGAGGACGATGATAAACCGGGGCATCCTCGGCTAATGATTTTGCCGGCATCTCTGCGACTACCTTACCCCCATCTTTTACCCTTAATATCCCGTCTGCGGTTACCTGACCAATAACGACGGCATGCAAATCCCATTTGTCAAATATCTTTCTGGCTATATCCTCAGTGCCTGCTTGAACACAGATAAGCATCCTTTCCTGTGATTCAGAAAGCATCACTTCGTAAGGCACCATCCCTTGTGCCCGTCTTGGCACCAATGCCAAATCTATTTCCATACCGCTATTGCCACGACTGGCCATCTCACAGGTAGCACAGGCAAGCCCGGCACCGCCCATATCCTGCATACCAACGATACAACCGGTTTTTTCCAATTCAAGACAAGCTTCAACCAATAATTTTTCCATAAATGGGTCCCCTACCTGAACCGCAGGTCTATCCTCATAAGATTCCTCAGTCAACTCACGCGAGGCAAAGGTTACCCCATGTAATCCATCCCTACCCGTAGCAGACCCCACATAGATAATCGGATTCCCCACACCGGAGGCGAACCCTTTAATGATTTTATCCTGGTCTATTATTCCCACACACATAGCATTTACCAATGGATTTTCTTTATAACAATTCTCAAAATATATCTCACCGGCAACCGTGGGGATACCAATACAATTACCATAGCCGGCAATGCCGGCGACAACGCCATTCAACAGGTATCTGGATTGCGGGTCATCCAATTCACCAAACCTGAGGGAATCTAAAAGGGCAATAGGTCGAGCCCCCATAGTAAATATATCGCGGATAATTCCGCCTACACCTGTAGCCGCACCTTGATATGGCTCTACGGCTGAAGGGTGATTATGACTTTCAATCTTCATCACCACCGCCAGATTATCGCCAATATCAATTATGCCGGCATTTTCACCAGGACCAAGTAAAATCCATGGTGCTTTGGTAGGAAATAGTTTCAAAATAGCCCTTGAGCTTTTATAACTACAATGCTCACTCCACATTACCGAGTAAATGCCTAACTCAGTATAATTCGGCTTGCGACCAAGAACTTGGCATATCCGCTCATACTCTTCCAGAGTCAAGCCATGTGATTTAATTATTTTTGGTGTGATTTCTGGTTCTACCATCATAAAACCTCCTGTTTAGGTTATAGGACTTATAAGACCTACAAGACCTATAATTCCTATAACCTGACACCTAATTACTCTTTACCTCCCCTTACCCTATCAATCTCTCTTTCCCAATAACCAATTTGTCGGGTGGGGACTTCTACTTTAACCTTTGTCCCTTCATATTGTTTCGTATCGATTTTACCGGCGATATTAACAAAAGTGATATACCGATAATCAATTTTAGGGGTAAATGTCGCCATGCCAATAGTTATTTTCACCCCGGGCCAGAGGGTATCAAAGGCACAGATTTTCCCTTCATTGGTAGAGGTTACATGTTTTTTGATTTGATGTAAACTGGTGGTCATCAGATGAATGCTGTTTTCTAAGTCTGATTTTTTATCTAAATATTGTTTGGCTAATTCGCTGTTCTGTTGAGCCATTAAACTATTATAATTTAATTTAGCCTGATGAAGTTCGTGTTTTTCCATTCTTATGGATTCTTCTAATCTAAAAAGTTCATCACGCATACCCGGGTCAACACCAACCTCAATGGAAGTAAGGACTTCTGACATTGAACCGATATTTTTAGCATTTACCTCTGTTTTAGCCTTAATACTTCCACCCATAATCGCCCCTTTGTTTCCCTCTAAGACAATCACGCTATTGCCCGCTGTAATCTCACTATGCAGAATGGCATCACGAACGACTACATTTCCTTTAGTCTCAACCTTCGCATTTTCAATAAATTTACATCGGACATCCCCTTTCGCATATACCCGTCCCTTGCGGATGCCTCCATAAACAATAATCTCTCCATCAGCCCGCAAGACGGCATTATCAGTCCCACCCCATATTTCAATACTTCCTTCAGTTGTTACGCTAAAGCCTTGTGCTACATCACCGTGTATCTTTACAGGACCAACAAAATAGATATTGCCTGTCTTCATATCCACATCGCCGTTAACGGCATAAGTTGTTTCTATATCAGGTATATTATTTTCCCAGACAATATATCCATTTGCTATAGCGGTAAGTGTAGTCTTATCTGGAGAAAGTTGCGTATTTTTCCCTGCGGTGATACTTATATCCTGCCCATCATTAGCCTTGATTTCCTCTCCAGTAATCTTTCTGCCGGGTATTCCTCGGGTAAGCGGTATTTTAGTCGCCAATATCTCACCTTCCCGCACTATTTCAATTAAACCTGATTCACGGAAATCCACTCGTCCATCAAGGTCTTCAGTAAGATTAACCCGCTTATGTTTCTTGAATTTATAGTCAATAACCGCATCCTGTCCATCCTCAGCAGGGATACCTTCGGCGATTAATATTGATTTTCCATATATCCTATGTTTCAGCATCTCGGCAATAAGTTGATTCTTGATGCCAACAGTTACCTCTTCATTCCATAGTCTTTCCAAAACCATTTCCACATCCATTAATTCACCATGGAGGTTAGCAGGTTGTATAGTTAAAAACGCATTCATACCATCCGGGGATATTTTCACTGTAATTTCTTTTTCTATACCGGATTGAGTGTTCATAAATTATTTTCCTTCCATTCAAGTAAGGGAATAGGGAGTAGGGAATAGGGAATAGAGAAGATTGGCTACTCCCTATTCCCTTATTTTATAATACCATATTTTTTCAAAAAAGGCAAGGATATTTTTTGGGGTAGGGAATATGGAATGCAGAATACATTTTCCGTTTTAAAACCTTTTTGTTAATGAAAATCGGTGGGTATTGTCTAATTCGCCGTAGGGGATAAAGGCATAGTCAATTTGTAATGCTTTTAATATAAATCCTACGCCCAGTGTCCAACCTTTATCTAAGTCATTTTGAGAATTATAGCCCAGACGAAAGGCTAAATTTTGGATATGGAGGTATTCAGCACCTATGTTTAGTCTGGCATCATTGTCTTGTGGTTTAGTCAAATCACCGGCTAATGTAAGTTTATCCTTTTTATAAGCCGCACCAAATTTACAAGTAAGCGGCAGGCTCTCAGGTTCCTGGACAAATTTTAATTTCGAGCCTAAGTTTTGTAATACCGCCGCAATCTTAAATCCCTCTTTTTCAGGGTCAAAATACAAAATACCAATATCTACGGCTATTGCCTTTGCATTTTCTTTTTCGAGCTTCTGCTGAATAATTTTACCCGTAATACCTGCATGAACATTTTTATTGACAGGCATAGCATAAGCCATGCTCAGGGCATAATCATACGCACCAAAATCGCCAATGAGGTTCGCATCATTATCTGTGCCTTCCATATCACCCATCCTTAAATAGGTAAGGCTAATGGCACTCACTCCTTTTTTCGTCGGCTGGCAATAGGCTAAAAACTCGTATTTCAAGTCATATAGCCAGTCGCTGTGCATAAATGTTCCTTCTTTTTCCGTAATTTGCATCAACCCTGCCGGATTCCAATAAATGGCATTGACATCATCAGCTACGGCAGAAAATGCCTCTCCCATTCCACAGGGTCGGGCGCCGGCACCTATCTTTAAAAACTGCCCAACGCAAGTCCCTGCATTCTCATTTGTCTCTGCCTCCACTGATACCGCAAATATCACCAATACGAGCAATAACATATATTTCCTCATTTTGTATCACTTCCTTTTTTATCCACAGATTACACAGATTATACAGATTTTTTAATATCAGGGCTAAAGCCCGGTTTGAGATTTTCCTTCCTCTCCTCCGCTCTAAAGAGCGGAGTTAATGTTCTTTTCTCCTCTTTCTTCCTTATTGTGTAAATAACAAATGATTTGTATGATTTTGATGATTATAATCATCCTCAATCCTTTAAATCATAAAAATCATCAGTAGCTTACACATCGTTTTTCTTTGCGTCCTTTGCCTCTTTGCGTGAAACCTTATATTGCAATACCGGTAAACCCTCAATTGTGTCCGTTTTTTCCACATTCAAGGTGCGACCCTAAACTCCCCATCCATCTTTTCCCCTTCTTATTCAATGTCCAACCCCATTCATTCCTTACCATATCGTTTTCACTTCTGAACAGATTATTTCTGGATCACAAGTAACAATAGGTACTCTAAACCGCAGTGCCATTGCAACAATAAGACGGTCATGCATTTCAGTAACAACTGATAACTGTTCAAAGGCTAAAATATCCTCTATGGTATGAGATTCTATTCGATATTGCATTGTTTGTCTTATTTCACTAATAGTTGACCGAAAATTTATAGGACTATTCTGTTTTCTTAAGAGGTAATACAACTCTGCTAACACAATAATGGGTATGACAAGGATAACCTTCCCTTGGTCTGCATCAACAAATATTTGTTGAGCATTCTTTGACAACCTCTTAGAATTTGATAGATACCAATAAAATGAGCAAGTATCTATTATAAAACCTGGTAAATCAGTCATTATCTTACCTCCCATTCTTTTTCCCATTCCTTACGGATATCCTTGAGAGTTGACTGGATATCAAAATCCTCATCTACTATTCCCTTCCATATTCCTTGAAGTGAACGCAAGGATTTAGAAGGAAATGACTCTGCTACAATAACCACCTCCGCTGGTCCCGGAGGCAAACTACATGGAACATTAATATATAGATTCCCATCTTCTGATATTATCGTTTGTAATGTCAAAGTTTGCATTGTTTATACCTCCATACAGCATACCAGAGCAAATTAAAATCTGCACCTGTGCCCACAACATTCTGAGCTACAACAATATATTTCACCATAAAGAACACACAGCACACAAAGATTTATAGGATTATTCTCTTTATCCCACTGAATCCTTTAAATCATAAAAATCATCAGTAGCTTACACATTTTCTCCCATTCTCCCTTTCTCCTTTGTTACACCCTAAATTCTATGCCGCCAGTTTTAGAAGTTCCATTTTTATCTCTGTTACTTCTTGCTCTGCCTTTGCAATCCTCATCTCTAACACCTCATGTTTATTAAGATGAATATTTATGTCATCAATTCGTTTATTGGTCAGCTGGAGTATTGATTTAATCTCCCTGTATTCATCTTTAATTGCCCCTAACTCTGGAAGTATCATCTCTTAAACTACCTTTTTTATATTTTCAAGCACATCTATCTTTTTTCCTCCTTTTTTAGCCACAGATTACGCAGATTTTTCATTTCTTTAATAACCGAATTAAACGAATTTATCGAAATTTTTTATTCCTCTCGGCAGGATGCCTCAAGTCTGGAATAAACATTCCGTCTCGTACTATCAGATACAAAGGCGTCTTGCCGAGTATTCGAAGTCTTTCTACAAACCCCGATAACCTCCATTGCGGTATCATCAAAAAAATTAGCCTTGCAAGAGCTACACTGAAAATGTTCCAGATTCATAATGACAGTCCCATCTTGCAATTTACATGTTCCTCTGATATGTTTCATTGTAATTTGCCCACATTCCGGGCAAGGAAGCAAAACTCTTTTCGTATCCAATGATTCTCTTTTAGTCAGTTGACTTTTCTGAAGAGATAATGACATAGAAAATTTCCTCCTGTTCATATTTTAGAATCTTCCCTTTAGTATAAATAGCCAACCCATCGAAAGTAAGACCTTTAACAACATAGAGAATTTCTCGATTGCCGGATATAGGATTTCTTGAGCGAAGAGTTTTATTAATCGCAGGAGCATTCCAAATGGCCTCATAAATAAGTTCTTTGGTTAAGTTTTCAACAGCCATTTCAAATTCTGCCTTCTCAGTAAATATCACCTTTCTTGCCATAACAAGTCGCTTAATTCTGATTAGTGAATCCATATCTGACCTCACCTATTTATTCATCCACAGATTACGCAGATAGCACAGATTTTTTGGAATTAATCCTTTATAAAAGGCTAAAACCTGAACTCCATGAAATCTAAATCTGCGGATAATATTATACCCCCTCTTCTTTACCTTTGTCAAGGATAAAATTCAGGTTGTTGTAATGGGTTAGTTATCAGGGGGGATAGAGTTTGTAGTAACCGCATTTATGCGGTTATTTGCCTTAAATCTACCCGCTAAAGCGGGTTACTACGAACAAATTCCCCCCAAAGACTGACCCATTACAGGTTGTTTAGGCTGAAGGTTTTTAGGGAGCGGAGCAAGGCACCAAGAACCTTCTGTGTCTAATCATTTCCTACAGCCTAAAAGCCTATAGCCTACAGCCTAAAAGCCTATTTACCTGATAATCGCTAATTTACCAATGCACTTCTCTCCTTGTGGATTGATAATCATATAAATATACACCCCACTGGCAACCTTATTACCAAAATCATTATTCGCATACCAAACTTTTTGACCGTCATCCTGCGGCGTTACCTCTAATGTCTTGACCAAATCACCTGAAATGGTGTAAATCTTAATCGTGGCAGAAGAGGTTAATTTCCTGCTGACATCCTTCTTACTGCCAAAGGTGATATACTCATGTCCAAGACCGCTGTTAGGCTTAAATGGATTGGGATACACGATTACATTACCGAGATTTGCCGGGGCGATTAGAATACCCATCGGCATAAAGGTAGTTAAATAATTAATATTACACCAGACAACATTCCTATTGACATCTACCCCTGATGTTGAGCCTGTTCCTGAGTTAATAATCTCCCATTGATTATTTTGCCAGACATAAATTCGTAGGGTGCCTTCCTTAATGGTCGTGCCATCTACAAACCCATCCTGGTTAGCATCCGGATATGGGACTTCAAGATACGCCAGGTTGGTAAATGTGCCGGTAAGTTGGGTATGAACCATATTATAGGCTCTAATCTCTCGGGCAGAATTAATAATACCTCCTTCCGGGGTGTTAGTGGTAGAGGTAGCCCTAATAGTAGCATAGAAATCCTGGAAATCCTGCATAAATGACCCGGTGCCAAATCTAACCGTGGTCGTGCCTACGCCTGAAGTAAATAAGGTTACTGTGCCGCCGACATAGCGGTCAATCAATACGAGGAATGATACACTCATTGTCGAACTTACGCCAGGTGCATCTACGGTAATCGTATTTGTGCCGCCATTGGGCATTTGAGGAATGAGGACATCACCTGTCCATGTGCTGCTTGTGCCGGCAAATGTGGCTGTACCTACTATTCCAAGTTTATCCCGCAAGGTAGCTATGCCTTTATAGTCTGTTACCGGATTTCCTTCACTGTCGTAAATACTCACTGTAAGTGGCAGAGCTCCTCCAACATACATTTCAGGTGTAGGCAATAATGTCGCCAAGACAAAATGGCTTGCCAGGGTCAGGGTAGTGGTAGCCTCTGGAGTTAGTGTTTTCGTTTCTGTATTTCCCGCACGGTCTTTCGCCACACTGTAAAATGCGTAGGCATGCCCTGTCTTGCCGGTAAATGTCCCGCTAACAGTCCTTGTCTCATTCAACCATTTAGTATATGGCATATCATTATCCTTGACATATACCGTATAACTTTCTATCTCACCAACTTTATCACCCGCAGTATCTGTTCCTGACCAACTGACAGCAAATGAGGTAGCTGACTGATATGGTGCAAGTGAACTAACCTTAGATGTAGGCTTATCCAAATCAACTATATTGGTTACCGGTGGTGTCTCCATCGGGTCGTTATAATCAAATCTAATGGTAGCAGTATTTGAAATCTCAGTGCCGGCAAGTAATCCTGGTTGTGCCCGAGCCCGAACACTGAAATTAACATACCCCTCCCCTTCCGGTGGGATAACATTTGGCGGTAGTCCGTTCGCCCCGGTCTTAAAGTCAAATTCCCAACGAATGGTGCCGTTACCGACATCATAACTACAGGACAGGCTATCTTTATCAAAATTCTCCAGGGTATAAGTCGTCCCCTGCCCTATCTTTATATGGCCAAATTTCATCGTTGTCCAATCTAAATTAGTAGATAATTGATCTTCAATGGTAATAAGAATAGCACTGGCAGTTGCGGTGGCCTGATTCTCAAACCTGATGGTATAATTGAGCAACGCATTATCCTGAATATACTTTTGTGGGCTGACTAACTTGTCATTCGGGTCAATTGAGCCTACCACGGTCTCTATCTCGGTATAATTATTATTCGTGTTATCATATTCAGGTGAGGTAGTTATAATCTCAATGTAATTGTAAAGGTTCACGCCACACTTTTGAGTAACAGGGATTCTAACCTCTATGGTGATGTAATTTTTGGTTTGTGGTAATAATTCGCCTATATTCCAGGTTATAGTATGGCCGGCACTATTATAATTACCCGCCGGGTTACTTGAGAGATACTGCACCTCTTTCGGCAATCGGTCAATAATAACCACATCCTGTGCCTTGTCTGTCCCATTATTATAATAAGTAACATCATATTTCTTGATAAAGCCTGGTCTGGCATCACTCCCTATCTTCTCTATCCCTACATCTACCTTCGATTTATCCACATGGGTAGTTGCTGTGGCTCGATTGTTATTATAGTTATTCTCCAGTGTCAGGGTAGTTATCTCAATAACATTGGTCAATGTGCCTACTGAATGTGGTGCAGATACCCTTAATAAGAAATTTCCACTTGACCAGGGAGTCATTGTCCCGATATGCCAGCTTATTTCATTACTACTGAAGGTAGGTATAATCCCGGTCGTATCGCTTCCATAAGTCAATTGTAGGTCCAAAATATCCTTAATAACCACACCATTGGCCTCATTAGCCGAATTATTGTTATAAGTAATCTCGTAATTAAACTCACTGCCACAAAGCACCTCATCAGGTCCCCATTTATAAATCAGGACATCCGCAATCGGTTCTAATACACGGGTTGTGCATGTCCATCTATCCTTACCAGGCGAGCCTGTACTTTCATAGGTTTGTGAGGTAATCTCAATCACATTAGTTGTAGTAGTTGGTGCATTAACATATTTATCCACCTGAACCGTTAGTTTAAAGTCTTTCGTTGTATTTGGACTTATTGTCCCAACATTCCAGATAATCTTGTTTCCTGTAATCTCGTAAGGCCATTCATTATTATCACTTAGATAGCTTACCCCAAGCGGCAAATAATCCGTAATAGTTGTATTAATTGCTTTTCCTTTTCCATCGTTGCTGTATCGGACAAAATAGTCCATCCTTTGACCGGCGACAACCTCATCCCTGGATTGCCATTTACGAATCTTAAGATTAGGCTCCGGCAGGCAAATATGCGTAGAACAACTTGCCCGATTATTGGTATAGTTGGTCTCAGGATTAGTGGAGGATACCTCAATTATATTAGTAACTGTAGATGAGGCAAGAACATCATCCCTGACCAAAACACGGATGTTAAAGCTCCTATAATCCCACGCAGGTAGATTACCCATCTCCCAGGTAATGATATTAGTTGTTGTGGCCGGGGTAATACCGCTGGTATCACTTAGATAAATTAATCCTTGAGGTAGCATATCGGTAATTTTCACACCCTGGGCTGATGTGTTACCTTGATTTCTACATACAATTCTATACACAATATCTTGTCCTGGTCCAGCTTCTTGAGGACCGTATTTAAGAATTTCTATGTCTGTATCGGTTATAAGTGTGGTAGCGGTTGCCTGATTATTTGTATAATTAGTTTCTACACCCGGATAGGCTATCTTCATCGTATTGGTCATAGTGGCCGGACACTGGGTATTAGCCTTTATTTTAATGGCTAATTGAAATGAATAAGTCCCAAAGGTAACATTAGTCAGATTCCATGTGCCGCATTTTGTAAGATTATCCCAGACAAATGGAAATCCTGAAGTCTGTTGGATAACCGTTTCCATCTGGTCGGGGAATTTGTCCGTTAAAATAACATTTCCTGCGGTTTCACTACCATAATTGCCGTAGGTGATGGTATAAGTGGCTATGCCGCCGGGAATGGCAAATGCAGGTCCTTGTTTTTGCACCCATAGGTCAATATCAGGCATCCTGATAGGAGTAGTGGCAGTAGAATAATTATTCGGCAGGTATATTTCTGCAGATGGGGATTCAATCTTCATCGCATTGACGAGTGAACTTGAACCAACCGCATCCTCCTTTATTTTAATACTCATCGTAAAGGAGTATATGCCTGGTGGTAAGATATCAATATTCCAGGTGCCGAGTTTGTTTATCGCGTCAAAACTCAGGAAATAGCCGGAATTCTGATAGACCACTGATTCCATCTGAGCCGGAAATTGGTCGCAAAGGTGAACACCGTAGGCGGTTTGCGTCCCGCTATTGCCATAAGTAATGGTATAAGTAGCTATTCCTCCAAGAACTACATCTTTTGGTCCTTGTTTTATTCCCCACAGGTCAATACCATAGATAATCAACGGTGTGATAACAATATTACTTTCTGTATAATAATTATTGCCAATAATATTCTTGTAATTCACATTAACTTGATTTTGTATCTGGGGCAGATTTTGAGCAAGGCAATTCCCTGTCCATAAAGACAGTAATAGTGTTATACAAAATAATGGAATTAATCTTGCTTTACTTAACCACTGCATCTTTTACCCCTCATAAGTCATCCATAGAGTACATATCCACAGATTACGCAGATTACACAGATTTTTGGAAATTAATCATGGAGTTAATCCTTTAGGATTTCATAATGAAATCCTAAAGGATTAACTCCAGAAAATCCAAATCTGCGTTAATCTGCGAAATCTGCGGATAAAATTCTGTGAAAATCCGTGTTATCCGTGAAATCCGTGTGCTACACATCTTCATCCTACCCTTCTTTTCAAAGCCTCATAAAATCTCTGCCTTTTCCCAATCATAATTACTAAAACAATCTTTTTCCCTGGATAAATTTCATACACAATTCTATATTCTGTTCCCTGACAAGAGAAGTGATGTGACCATAATCCTTTAAATTCACATAAAAGAGGTTCACCTTTATACGGCTCTTTCTCAATTTTAGGAAATTCTTCAGTTTTTATTTCCTCTATAAGTTTTTTATCTAATCCTTTAATATCCCTTTTTACAGCATTTAAGGAGGTTATTATATACATTATCTCTCCTCAAATAATTCTTGAGTAGTAATAGTTTTACCTTCTTCAAATTCTTTCTTTCCCATTTCCCATCGTTGTTTTAATTGTGTTTTAAGTTCTGGATTAAACATAACTTCCAAAGTCTCAATCTCACCTGAAGTAAGTGTTTGTAATGTTTGAGCAATCTGTTCTAATGGTAGTTCTACTGTTACCGTTGGCATAATATTTCCTCCTTTTTTTATCCACAGATGATACGGATTGCACAAATTTTTTGGAGTTAATCCTTGGAGTTAATCCTTGGAGTTAATCCTTTAGGATTTCATAATGAAAGGCTAAAGCCTGAACTCCAGGAAACCTAAATCTGCGTTAATCTGCGGAGTAAATTCTGTGAAAATTCGTGTATAAAAACCCCTCAGGTTCGAAGGCATCCTGCCGAGAACTACCCGGCAAGATGCCTCGTTCCTTTATTTTCCGCTTTTTCGCTTATCCATTATTATTCGCTTTCCGCCTGCTTTACTTCCTAATCCCCTCTCGAGAGGAGGTAGGGGGTGTGTTTCCTACGGTTGTATCACTACCTGAAATTCCATCGTAACAGATCCACCAGATTCTACTTCAGGTATTGTCCATCTACAATGCGTTATTGGTTCTGTATAGTATGAATCATAGGTTTGCCCACCATCATGTGAAACCATGACATATGATCCGTCTGGAACTATTCCAACAAATACCACACTACCAATGACAAGTTTTGTGCCATCTGGAACCTGGTCAGTAACCGTTACCGCCGTTGCTGTCCCATTACCTGTATTCGTCAATTCAATCGTGTAGGTTAATGTTGCTCCTATTGTTTGTGAACCTAACGGGGTAACCGTTTTGGTCGCTACAATCGTCGGTGTCCCAACATAAGTTATTACCGGCTGATAGATTGGCACGACTACACCGGCAAATACCTTCGGCATCGCCTGTTCCAGCATATTCCTATATTCTATCTTCGCAATGTTGATTATCCCCTTCTCATCAACATCAACATATACGTTGGGATATGTCATGGCATATGACCAAACAAGATTACCCCCCTTTGATGCAATTTCAAACACTGACATATTAGCGGATAAATTTTGATATTTACCATCCTTGAGATCATCCCAGTTACCCCAAACACCAGCAATAAGTGTATTCCCATTCTCTATCCGCGTAGATTCATAAGGTGTAACTGTTCCGTTTTCTGGATCACCAGGTCCATATTGCCAGACAATCGCATTCGTATCAGGATCAACTTCAATCACCCGCTGATTATCCGTATCCGTAATCAGCACATTACCGCAGGGTGTCCACTCAGCATCTCGTGGGTCATTAAGTAAACCAAGTCCATACTGCCAGATAACCTGACCATCTGACGGACTAATTCGCTCAACTACAATTACTTGATTATTACCACGGTCCGTAATCAAGTATGTAGGTGTGCCTGCGCCAGGTCGTTTTTCTGCCTCCCATGGTTTCTCAAATATCAGGTTTCCATGTCCACACTTCCAGACAGGATTACCAGAAGGATATTCAACCTCAATTACCTCATTATACGCCATATTGGTAATAAGTAAGGTTGGAATTCCACCAGGGTAGGCGACACATCTCTTCATATCTACCGGCTTAAAAGGCATTGTAGTCGAACCCAGTGTTGTGGCATTAATCGTATTGACAATAGTATTGTCGCTTGTTCTAACCTCAATTATTCGCTCGTTATAGGTATCGGCGATGAGTATGTTACCGTTGGTTAACGCAAACGCCTCATTTGGATAGTTAAGTGTTTGACTTCCTCCATACTCCCAGACAATCGCGTTCGTAGTCGGGTCTACTTCAATCACCTTATGATTTGGATTATCCGTAATGACCAACTTCGCCCCCGGCATTGCCTGACTAATCATTGGCAAGCCAATCATCAGCCCGAGCGTCATCAGCCCAATTAGCCAATGAAATCCTGAAGGATTAACTCCAGTAACTTTTTGGATTTTAGGCTTGATTTGGATTTTAGGCTTTAGCCTTTCATCCTGAATTTCATTCTGGATTTTAGGCTTTAGCCTTTCATACCTTTCATACCTTTTCATTTTTTTCCATCTCCTTTTGTTTTAGAAATTTCCCCTTAATAAAGGGAGTAAGTGGTATTCCCCCTTAATAAAGGGGGTTAGGGGGGTTGTTCTTATCATTTTCAATCCACCCCTCAGTTTTACTAACATTTTTTGCTCTATAAGTGTATCACCTCCTTTTGATTTGGCAATTGGTTAAATGGTTAAATGGTAATTAGGGATAAGATTTAACTACTCACCAGTTACCAGTTACTAAGATTTCAGGTAGAAATTATCTGCTCTACCTGTGCAGGTTAAATAGGGAAATTTGACAGGATTAATAAGATTGACAGGATAAATTAAATAAAAAATAAAAAAATTATCCTGAGTATCCTGTTATCCTGTCTAAAAATTATCCGGCAACCTAAATTTATCTTGCAACTTGATAATCTCTTCAGGATATTGTTTTCGTAAAAGATTGCCTAACGGAATATAATTAACATTTTTCATCCCTTTTTCATAATTTACAGGTGTATTTATTATCACATCTATCTCTGACATTGCCCAGTCAGGTTATCCTCTAATCCGTGAACATCTGTGGTATCCGTGAAATCTGCGAATTAAAATCAAACTGCAATTCTATCCTGCCTTGCAAACAAAGGAATATTAATCATTTCTATTTTACTATCCGAAGGTAACTCAATATTGGTCATGAACATATCCTCTGCACCAATTTTGAGTGAATCTACCAACGCTTCTTTTGTTCTTTCCTGAGCATTTACTCCTGGAATATCCACCAACCAACCTATCCACCAATCCTCAACTTTCTTAACCACTGCTCTAAATTTCATAATATCTGCTTTACCTCCTAAAAAGTATATCTAAATCTTTACATATCTTCCTTGCTAATTCATCAACAATTTCATTATGGCGTGGTATTTCTGTCCGATAACGCTCTCTTTGATAAATAGTATGCCGTCTTCCTTCACGAAGTATAAATGCACCATTTTCTTCTAAGTATTTAATTAATTCTTTTCTCTTCATTACCTTTTTTCTTCCACAGATTACACAGATTTTTTCTTTTTAATGAGAATCTGCGTTAATCTGTGAAATCTGCGGATAAAATTCTACTCAACCCTTACCTCAAAACTTACATTACCTCCCGCTCCTGGTGCCAGAACACCGGGTAATTCCCATTTAATATGAGTTACCGGCTCAGTTTGAAATTCATCATAATTTAACCCACCATCATGTGAGTAAGAAATATCTGTATTTGTACCAACGGCAGAACCAGTAATATAAGTAGTCTCCGCAGGTATTGCATCTGTAAGTAGGATATTCGTCGCCGTGCCTGAACCTATATTTTTATAATAAAGCGTATAGGTCAAAGTCGCTCCAGGGGTTGCACTCCCGGAAGAAATTACCTCTTTATGAAATTCAAGCAATGGTAACGGGATAATGGCAAACTCCGTAGTAACTTTAGCGTTTGAGGTTAATCCTTTAGCACTTACCGTTACCGTCCCCCAATCAGGTTGGGGAGTAGTTGTAAAAGTGGTAGAAAAAGAGCCGGAGGCATTGGTTGTAGTTGTAGCAATGGTAGATGTAGTGCCGAAGTCAATAATTATTGGTTCGGTAGCAAAAAAGCCTACCCCTGAAATAGTTACAAAACTACCGATCGTGCCGGAAGTAGGTGAGATTAGAATATTTCTCAACACCGTAGGCGTAGGTGTGCCGGCAATAAAGTCTTTACTACAATCATCAGTATCTTTATTCGGCGGTTGTCGTTGAAGAGATTTACCTTCAGTTACCGTCTTGGTATATGGAATCACACCAGGATAAGATTTAGTACCATAAACTACTATATCTATAACTACTCCTGTATTATCTAATAATATGACATCATCCCAAGTATTACTTAATTCAAAAGAACCTATTTTTGACATATTTGGAATATCTATACTTGTCTCAACAAATTCAAAATCTGGATATTTATTGCCTAATGTGGTATAAGCCATTGTACCTTTTTTGGCTATAGTAATTGTACCATAGGCAGGAATTACACTACCTGTAGAAAATGTATGTGTTCCCTCCAGATCTGATATCTTATATCCTGAAAGATTGATTAAATATTCGCGGCCTTTGCGCTCTGGGTGTATTTATGGTGGTCGCGCAAAAGACTGCGGACTACTTCTATGTCTATGTTGTTTAATTTCTCAAGCGTTACCATCTCTTTATTGCATAAGTCCTGGA
>JBDRHR010000145.1:0-29366 GCA_043816605.1 Nitrospirota bacterium | reverse complement strand
GTAAAATTTTTCTTCCTCTTTTCACTCATATTTCCCTCCAATAACTAAGCATATAAGTATATCAAATTTCTACATTATTTGATACCTTATTCTCGCATTATTTATTGAAGAAAAGTACGATTCCGTCTGAAGCAACACAGTTTCCGGACAGAAACCACCATGACTTACGAAAAACTGGCAGAAATTTGTCGTGGTAAGCGAGTGATTCTGGTAACCGCTACACCCTATAATAATTCACCTAAAGATGTCTTGAGTCAGATTAAGCTTTTTCAAAAAGCAAAGAAAAGCACCATTCCTAACCTTGCTGATTTGGAAGGATTTTTCAACAGCCTGCAGAGAAAACTCCAAGGATTAGACAGGCAAGGAGATTACTCCGAATATATCAAAACAGTAAAAGAAAACGCAAAAGAAATCCGCGATAAAGTTCTTAAATATTTAATGGTTCGCCGGACAAGGACAGAGATTGCTAATTATTTCTCCGAAGATCTCAAGAATCAGAATCTAAAATTCCCGAATGCCCAGAAGCCTGTACCTCTGTTTTACGAATTGAACAGCGAAGAAGATAATATCTTTAATAAAACTATCGAACTTATAACCCAAAAATTCAAATACGCTCGCTATACTCCAATGCTTTACTATAAAGGTCGCATATCCCAACCTGAAGAAATATCTCAGCGGAACATGGGCAAGTTTATGAAGATTCTTTTGGTAAAGAGGCTTGAGAGCAGCTTCTTTGCCTTTAAGAAGTCCATAGACAGGTTTATCCGTTCCTATGAGATATTTATCAAGGAATTTGATAAGGGGGATAAGGGGAATGTATACATCAGCAAGAAATATACCAACAAAATCTTTGAGTTATTGGGAAACGATGATGATGAGGCTGTGCAACATTTAATTGATGAGGGGAAGGCGGATAAATATCCAGGGAAGGAATTCACAGACAATCTTATTGAAGACCTCAAGAGCGATTTTAATATACTAAAAGAAGTAAAGGTTTTATGGCAGGATGTGACTCGGGATCCGAAACTGCTTAAATTCTTAAGTGAGCTTTCAAAAAATAAAATCCTAAAAGATAATAAACTCATTGTTTTTACTGAATCAAAAGAAACCGCTGAATATCTATCAGACAATATAAACAAGAAGTTTCCTGATACAGCACTTTTGTTTAGTGGAGGCTCTGGGGAGGCAACTCGCGATAAAGTAATTGAGAATTTTGATGCTCGGGCCCGGCATCCAAAAGATGAATATCGTATCCTCGTATCTACTGAAGTGTTATCAGAAGGCGTTAACTTGCATCGCTCTAATACGGTTATTAATTATGATATTCCTTGGAACCCGACTCGTATGATGCAAAGGGTCGGCCGCATCAATCGCGTGGACACAAAATTCTCTGAAATATATACCTTCAACTTTTTCCCTACAAAACAATCTAACGACCAGATAAAACTTAAGGAAGCCGCAGAGGCTAAAATCAGTGCCTTTCTAACCCTTCTGGGTGGAGATGCGGCGATTTTAACCGAAGGCGAGCCAATTGGTTCTCATGAGCTTTTTAATAGGTTGATTTCTAAGCAGGTTATAACAGGTGAGGATGAAAAAGAAGAAAGCGAATTGAAGTATCTACAGATTATAAAAAACATCCGAGATAAAGAACCAGACTTATTCGAGAAGATTAAGCATCTTCCTAAGAAATCGCGTACCGGAAAAATTAACACTGAATATAAGGAATCGCTTCTTACATATTTCAGGAAGGGTAAGATTGAAAAGTTTTTTATCATCAAGATTAACGAAAAGCCGCAAGAGCTTGATTTTCTTTCTGCGGCAAAACTAATGGAAAGTAATCTTGAGGAGAAAAGGCAAAAGTTACCAGAAGCATTCTATGAACTCTTGGATATGAACAAAGAGGCGTTTATTTTTGCCACAACAGAGGAGATGGCAGAGGCGTATTTCAAAGGTAAGGGCGGCAGGGATAGTGCAACCAATATTCTTAAAATATTGAAACTTGCCTTGAAAAATACCCGCCAGCTCACTGATGAGCAGGAATTGTATTTAAGAAAGGTTGTAAAGCAGCTTGAAGAAGGAGGGCTTCCCAATCAGACCACCAAGGGAATTCTTAAAGCCCTCGATGAATTAAAACACGATGTGATGAATCCCTTGAAAGTCTTGGCAACTCTTCAGACTCATATTTCCGGGCGGCTTTTAGAAGAGCATTTCGTGGAATATTCGCCAAATGTCTTTGGAAAGCGTGAAGTGATCCTATCCTTATACTTTAGCGGGGAATAACTTATGGACAAAAAGCAAGCTCAGACGCTTATAAAGGAAACCCTTGAATCGAAATTTAATAAAAACGGGTTCGTAGGTTTTGTGAAGAATCTACTCAACGATGTGGAAGAGGCTACCTTTATTTATAAGGGGAATTATATCCCTGATGCTTATGAACAATATATCAATACATTAGAGCGAATAGGGAAATATACCGACGGTAAGCATAAAATAGATATTCTTATCGTAAAGCTCAAGAAAGAGACATCCATAGAGCGCGCTCGTACCATGCAGAGGAATTTTGTTGCTCGGTACTTAAATGGCAGTCGGAGCGGCGAATTGAAGGACGCCGCGTTAGTTGCCTTTGTTGCTCCAAATGAAGAAGACTGGCGATTTTCTTTGGTTAAAATGGACTACCGGTTTGAGGAAAGCAAGTCGGGTCGGATGAGGGTAAAAGAAGAATTTACCCCAGCACGCAGGTGGTCATTCCTTGTTGGAGTTAATGAAAATAGCCATACCGCACAGAGTCAGCTTGTTGATTGTGTCGCTGATGATGAAAGAAATCCCACCCTTGCCCAACTCGAAGAGGCTTTTAATATCGAAAAAGTCACAAAAGAGTTTTTTGAAAAATACCGGGGACTCTTCTTATTGACAGAAGAGAAATTAAATACTGTTGTTGATAATGATAAGAAAATTAAGGAAGATTTTGAAGCCAAGGGGGTTGAAACGGTTGATTTTTCCAAGAAACTCTTAGGGCAGATTGTCTTCCTCTACTTTTTGCAGAAAAAAGGATGGTTTGGTGTTAAACGGGGTGAAGAATGGGGCGATGGCTCAAAGCGTTTTCTGCGGGAGCTTTTTGAGAAGAAGCATGGCAGCTATAAAAATTTCTTCAACGATATTCTGGAGCCGCTTTTCTACGAAGCCCTGCGGCTGGAGCGGCCCGGGGATTATTACAGCCGATTTGACTGCCGGATTCCGTTCCTAAACGGTGGACTCTTTGACCCCATCAACAATTACGATTGGTGGAACACGGATATTTTCTTGCCAGATAATATGTTCTCTAATGACAACAAAACTAAGGAAGGCGATATCGGCGACGGGATTTTGGACATTTTTGACCGCTACAACTTCACCGTCAAGGAAGATGAGCCTCTTGAGAAAGAAGTGGCGGTTGACCCGGAAATGCTTGGAAAGGTTTTTGAAAATCTTTTGGAAATAAAAGACCGTAAATCAAAAGGAACTTATTATACTCCGCGAGAGATCGTCCACTATATGTGCCAGCAGAGCTTGATTAATTATCTGGCGACGGAACTGGAGGGCAAGGTTGCCAAAGAGGATATTGAGACGCTTATTAAGCATGGCGAGCAAGTAAGTGAAAACGAACTAATGGCTTTGATTAAAGAACAAAAAGTTAATACGGGAGAACAAAAAACAACTACCATCAAGTCTATGCTCCCTGAAAGTATTCGGCAACACGCAGAATTAATTGATGAAAAACTTATCAATATCAAGGTCTGCGACCCTGCCATTGGAAGCGGCGCATTTCCAGTTGGGATGATGAGCGAGATTGTCAAAGCAAGAAATGTGTTGTCTGCCTATATCAAAAGTAAAGATAGGACGATTTATACCTTTAAGCGTAAATGTATTGAAAAGTCGTTATATGGCGTAGATATAGATTCGGGAGCGGTAGAGATTGCTAAGCTTCGTTTGTGGCTGTCGCTTGTGGTTGATGAGGATGATATTAAGCAGATTAAGCCACTACCAAACCTTGATTATAAGATTATGCAGGGCAATAGCTTAATATCAGAGTTTATGGGAATTGATTTAGATAATGGACATGAGAAACAAGAAGCCAAAACCGATTTATTGTTTGAACAAGAGGACTACAGCTTAATCAAAGAATTTGAGCAAAAGAAAGTTGATTTTCAAAATGAATCAGACAAAGATAAAAAGCAAAAACTGGAAATTGAAATTGAAGATTTGATGATAAAAATCTTTGAAGCAAAAATAAAAAAACAAAAAGCAGACTATTTTCGGCAACTGGCCGAGATAGAGCAGTTTTCTATTAGATTTCTCAATAAACAAGCAAGAGAAGAGGTCGTTGCTAAAGAAAAACAAAATTTATCTCAAAAAACTGGTTTTGATCTGGAAAACATAGAAAAACAACTGCGAGAATTTACCAGTAAAAAGAAAACAAGACCTTTCTTCCCTTGGAAACTCTATTTCGCAGAAGTGTTTTTAGAAAAGGGTGGATTTGATGTGGTGATTGCGAATCCGCCATGGATACAGTCCAAATTTTTAAGTAACAAAGATAAGGACAGATTCCGAAATCTTTACGAAACAGCTATTGGTCAATATGATTTATTTAATTTATTTATAGAAAAAGCAAATACTATATGCAAAAGTAATGGTACGGTTTGCTTTATTACACCTGATCGTTTTATCACAAACATAGACTATGAAAAAATAAGAATATTTCTTCTTAATAACACGACATTAAAACAAATAGTAGCATTAGGTGACAATGTGTTTGAAAATGTATGTATGCCTTCAGCAATTCTAATCTTCCAGAAAATAAAGATAAGTGTTGATAATGAAGTGCTTGTAAGTCCATTCTTTTATAATACATTTCATAAAATTAAACAAGATACTTTTAAAGCAAATGATGGACATATATATTCTATTTATAAAGGAGAAAATACCGTACTGTTAAATAAAATAAACAGACTATCTATTAAGTTTGGCGAAATAGTTTCTAACGCAAGAGGTGTTGAAATTGGAAAGGATGCTAAAATTATCTCAAATACGGAAAAGGTAGGGTATAAACCATTTTTAAGGGGAGAGGATATTGAGAAATATATTATCAAAAATCAGGTATACATAAATACGCTATCATCAAATGTGGATTACAAGAACCAGGACTTATATAAAGGAGAAAAAATTTTAATACGAAAAACTGGCATGGGAATAAATGCAGTATTTGATAACAAATTTAGGTATGTTATACAGACTATTTATATTTTTAAGGTAAAACCATGTAAGGGTTATGACGAAAAATATCTTTTAGCGTTATTAAATAGTAAGATAATGGAATTTTGGTATTTTAGTACTTATGGAGAAAAAAACAGAAAAATATTTCCACATCTTACACAAGGTAAAGTTTTGAATTTTCCAATAGCAAGTATAGAAGAAGATAAACAACAACCCTTTATTAATCTTGTTGACAAAATCCTTGCAATTACAAAAGATGAAGACTATTTGACCAACCCTGCCAAACAAGCCAAAGCCTGCCTGAGCGAGGATGCTCGCAGACAGGTCAAAGAATACGAACGCCAGATTGACCAGATGGTTTATCAATTATACGATTTAACAGAAGATGAAATTAAAATCATAGAACAGTTTGGGGCAAAGGGTAAATAATTTCAATCTGTGCAATCAAGATTAATCCACAGATTACACAGATTACACAGATGAATATAAAGAAAGTAGAGGAAGAAAATTAAAAATGGGGAAGGAAGTCGAGACAATAATTATCGACCTGTGCAATCAGAATTTACATCACAACGATTTATTATTAATTAATGTCTATCTTCAGCATTTTATTGTTTTGTTTGCTTCAATTCTATAATAATGCCACCCCTTCGGGGTTAGGATTTCTTGTTCTGGCTGTTTTGCTACAATAATATCACCCCTTCAGGGTTAGGATTATCTGTTTTTGGTTTCTTAATCTTCTGCATTTAATCCCGAAGGGATGATATTATTGTAGCATTCATTGAATAATTCCCATTAAACCCTGAAAGGGTGACATTATTCATTATGGCAAATAAAAACAATTCACTGATTCCAGAGGTCAACCAATTCAAGTATATATGCGGGGGTCTGGTCAGAAGAGACCGTCCTGAATCGCACCGAGGATGTGCCATCAGGATGTCTCTCAATAATATTACTGTCTTTATCCTTATATTGCCCGGCATCCCAAATATCACCCTTTGCCAGTTTATGCAGACTGCGGATGGTATCTTCTGAGACCTGTAGTTTTGCGGACTGTTCATGAATGAGATTAAGTCCGTTGCGATAACCCCGCACTTCCTCCTCATCACGGTTTCGCAGGTGTGATTTGCCGAACACAATAGTATGGATACGAGCCTGCTCAACAGTTACGCCTTCTATGCGGTTTGATGAAACTGCACTTTCTATCAGGGCATGCTCTCGCAAAACCTTAAGTTTTTGTGGGGCCTGTTTGGTAAAAAGCTCCTGCTTGCCGCGAGCCTCACCAAGGTCAGCCAAATACCAGGATGTAACCATTGATATACTTTCAGGTTTATGTGAGAATTGTTGAAGTGTTATCATATCTGTTATCCTCCAGACGATATTTATTTTTTCTCTGCGACTCTAATGCCTCCATAATTTTAGTTTGATTCAGACACTACCGAATATTTTCTATTCTCTCCAATTCTCCCCTTTCTCCACCTTTACTTATCTTTACGCCATAAGTTTTTGGCAGGCAAGGATGACTTCTTGAGGAGATATTTCATTCATACATGCATGTGTCCCTTTCTTACACCGTTTTCCACCGTGTGTCCCACAAGGTCGGCAAGGAAGACCTTCTTTCTGAACAACAACAAAATTTTCCCCATAAGGTCCCCCAACCCCTACTTCCGGTGAAGTCGGTCCGTAGATAACTACCGCAGGTGTATTTACGGTCATGGCTATGTGCATTGGTCCGGAATCGTTTGTGACTACCAACCTGCATCTTTTTATCAATGCCGCTGATTGAGTAAGCGTTGTCTTTCCTGCAGATATAACGGGTTTGTTCTTCATCACTGCGGCTATTTGCTCAGCCAACTCTATATCTTCATTTCCCCCTAATATCACTACCCTCGCACCATATTTTAAAATCATTCTATCCGCAAACTGGGCATATCCTTCCTTCTTCCATCGCTTCGTAGCCCAAGTAGCTCCAGGACTAATCCCTATCAATAAGGCATCCTTACTAATACCTTCTGCAGATAAAAATCCGTTTATCATCTCCATATCATTCGGTGGGATAAATATTCTTGGAGGTCTCTCTTTTTCTTTTACACCCAGCAAGGAGGCTAATTTCAGTATCCTTTTGACTAAATGGCAACTGGGGTCATAATCTGTCTTCTTAGTCAAAAGGATATTTCCTACAGCAGCGTCAAATCCTATCCGTTCTTTAATTCCTGATGTATAAGCTAAAAGTGTACTTCGTAAGGAAAGGTGCGGAAGAAGGGCTATGTCAAAATTTCTACTTCTGATATACCGGCTAAGTCTAAAGAAGGAACGAATACCAGCATCCTTACCATGCTTATCGTAGATAATAATCTCACTAATTCGTTTATCCTGCTGGAGGAGTTGAGTTGATTGTGACTTTGTAACGAATCCTATTTTTGCTGATGGAAATCCTTCAGTGAGCGCATCTACTAACGGTAAGGTCAAAACCACATCCCCAATAAACGCTGTTTGAATTACCAAAATTTTATCTATAATAATATCACCCCTTCGGGGTTAGGATTTGTTTGTCCCGACTTTCCTACAATAATATCACCCCTTCGGGGTTAGGGTTTGCCTTCAATCGTAAGTATTCAGCTATCAGGTGTCATGGTTCGACAGGCTCACCATGACAATTCGACAGGCTCACCATGACAAAGTGTCACCCTGAGCTTGTCGAAGGGTGATGGTTTTTGCTGACTACTGATACCTGATTACTGAATGCTTACCTTCAATCTTCCTTCGCAGGTAACTCTTTCTTAAGATGTCTGCGGATGAAGAGGTAAATACCGATAATGAGAAGGATGCCTATCACTGCATCGAATTTGTGGAATATTGGGGACAGGGTAGAGTGCCATTTTGCCCCAAAAACCATGCCTAACCAGGTAAGCAGAATATTCCAGGGAATAGAGCCAACAGTGGTATAAATACAAAATTTAACGAAATTCATTTTCGCTATCCCTGCCGGTAGTGAGATAAATGTTCTTATGACAGGCATATTTCGGGTAAAGAATATGGTTAATTCCCCATATTTCTTAAACCACCGTTCAGCTACATCCAAGTCATGACTGCTCATCAAGATATATTTGCCATACTTCAGAAGAAAAGGTCTGCCGCCAATTATCCCCACCCAATAGGCTATTATCGAACCGACTAAATTACCTAATGTTCCTGCCACTACTACCCAGAACATAGTAAATCTTCCTTCTAATATCAAATACCCTGAGAAAGGCATAATGATTTCAGAAGGCAATGGAATACAAGCACTTTCTATCGCCATCGCTATTCCTACCCCCCAGTATCCTGCGACATCAATCATACCTTTGACAATTGTGGCTAAAAACTCAAGTATTGTAGTAACCATATTACTTCCTCCTTAAATAACACATTTTGCTAAGATTCACTAATTATCAACCGATTCTGGTACCGAAATATATCTAATCTATAAAAATGCAACAACTCCATTCCTATTAAGTTTGACTTGCCAGAAGTAGATAGAACAGCTATTTTCCTTGTCCGACCAAACCATTTTATAAAGCCTATATGAACAGTAGTAGGTATTAAATCACCACTTACAGTCATATATTCATCATCACCAATGAAAGTCAATGACAATTCTTCAATCTTTTTATTGGTAAGCATTAGTTCACCGTTGAAACCTGTATCCACTAACACATCTATCGGGTTTTCAGAACCTTCCAGATAAATATTCATCATTGGCTTACCTTCATCAAAGTAACCTTTTATTTCCATCTAAAAACTCCCCACAAAATGAGTAACTTCATATCCAACTCTTTTATAGACAAAAGTCTTATCTGGATATTTTTCAATTCCTTTCTCATAAGCCTCAATTTCATTTCTTCCCAAAAAAAAGTCTCCTGATGTAATCTCAACAGCCACAATCTCCCCTTTATGCTCCCTTTCCAGCTTTTTTCTTATCTGGCTTTCATATATTAAATTAGCCTTTTCTATTCTATCCTTTAATAACATCATAATATTACCTCCATTTTTTGGATTTTATTCCCGCCAGGCAAAATGTCACCTAACTATTTTATTTTATATCCAAACTATTTCGGATATTTCTAATCAATTATAATTGTAACACTTAACCTCATTATTTGTCAAGACAATTTAAGAAATTTTTAAGTATCGTCAACCCTAAAGTTTGGCTTTTTTCAGGGTGAAATTGACAGCCATAGACATTTTCTTTGCAAATCATAGAGGTAAATTTTATCCCATAATCAGTGGTAGTGACAACAACTTCCTCATCATAAGGCTTAACATAATAAGAATGAACGAAATAAAAGTAGGATTTGTCTGGAATACCCTCTAATAATGGCACATTTTCCCTTTCCCTATTTTCCATTTTCCATTTTCCCTCTCCCTGTTTTCCATTTTCCATTTTCCATTTTCCATTTTCCATTTCCACTGTATTCCAGCCAATATGCGGCACTTTCAGTTTATCCGGGAATTTTACTACTTCGCCGGGAAGGACATTTAGCCCTTCAAATTCGCCATGCTCATAACTTTTACTGAATAATAACTGCATGCCTAAGCAAATGCCGAGGAAGGGCTTACCTGATTCAATTACGCGGTGAATGATGGTATCAAGTTGGAGGTTTTTTAATTGTATCATGGCATCCTGGAATGCCCCTACGCCGGGTAAAATAACCGCAGAAGCAGTAATAATTTTAAGTGGTGAGTTGGTAATTATTGTCGTCCCACTACCAGGTGCACCTGCTAATTTCTCAATAGCCTTTTGCACACTTCGTAAATTACCCATGCCGTAGTCAATAATAGCAATTGGTGCCATTTTCTCACCCCCAGAAATTTTTACCACAGAGGCACAGAGACACAGAGAACACAAAGATTATTTACACCACGAAAATACAGAATGATAAAGGTAATCTTCTTCTTTCCATATTTCTTTCTCTGTGTCCTCTATTTCTCTGTGGTAAAATATTTACTTAATATTTCCTGCAAATCCTATCGAGTTTTTCAATAAAGGTATTATTTTCCTGCTCACTACCTATTGTTACCCGAAGGTAATCAGATAATTCTTCGGTTAAATTACGGATTAATACCCCTTCCTCAACTAAATCTGAGAAAATGGTATTTGCCGGGACTTTGGTGGTTTTAAATAAAATAAAATTAGCATCACTCGGGTAAGGAATGATTCCATTTATCCTTTTGAGAAATGAGTATAACCGTTCTCGCTCAGTTATTATTTGATTAATCCGTGGTTGTATTAGATATCTTAAATTTTCCAGAGCACAAATAGCCACAGATTGAGAGAATGAATTTAGATTATAAGGAAGCTTTACCTTGAGTAGTGCTTTGACTAATTCAGGATGGGCAGTTAAATACCCACATCTTAATCCGGCTAATCCATAAGCCTTGGAAAATGTCCTTAAAATTATCACCCTGTCATAAATATCAATTAACGAAAGAAAAGTTTCCTTTGAAAACTCAAAATATGCCTCATCAATAATTATTAAGCTTTTTGACTCTTCAACAATCCTTAACATCTTTTCCTTTGAAAAGCAATTTCCTGTGGGATTATTGGGATAGGCGAGAAAAATGATGGAAGGAGCGTCTTTGGTTGCTTTGAGTATTCCGTCATCATCCAGTTCAAACTCGCTACTTAAAGGGACACCCACAGGATTAGAATCAGCAATTTGGGCTAAGATTTTATACATGGCAAATGTTGGGGTAGGAAATATTACCGAGTTACTTTTAAAGGTAAGAAGGATGTTTAATATCAGTTCATCAGAGCCATTGCCGACCAATACCTCTTCCTTAGTTACTCCAAGGTATGCGGCGATAGTTTTGCGTAGGTCATTTGCCTGCGGGTCGGGATAGCGATTAAAACCACTGATTTTTTCCTTTACCAATTCCTTTATTTCATCAGGCAAATCATAAGGATTTTCCATGGCATCTAATTTAATCGGGCAGGAAATATCAGGGACTTCATAAGGTCTTAAAGATTTTATATTTTCTTTTACTAACGATTCAATGGTCAATTAATGCCTCCAAACCAAATAAGTTAATTTGTTCATTAACAAGAACGAGGCAAGTCTCTTTTTCCTTACATAAATCAATATTCTCATAAGTGTCAAAAAGAGAGCCAACTCCTCTTATCCTTTCAATTCTTTCCTCGGTTATTTTACAGTAACAAGGATTTATTTCAAAACCGATATAATTCCTTTTAAGTTTGATGCAAGCAACCGCTGTTGTTCCACTACCCATAAATGGGTCAAGAACAATTCCTTTTTCAGGAGAACTTGCTTTAATAATCCTTTCTATTATTTCTAATGGTTTTTGTGTAGGATGCTCTTCCCTTTCAGGATCTTCTGCGTGAATTCTGGCTTCACTCCAAATATCTTTTGGATTATATCCAATTTCAAGCCATTTCTTGCCAATAAACCTTGGTCTTGTCCTTGCTTTTTTGGTTTCCTCATCATAAGGAATCCTTATTGCATCAATATTAAAATAATAATCCTTTGACTTCACAAAAAATCCAATATTATCGTGAACAGATGAAAATTTCCTGGTGCTTCCACCCATACTTGGTACTTTTCTATCCCATATAATTTCATTTATCATCATAAGTTTTGTCTTCATATAACTAAAAATCTCCTGACTATGTTGCCATGTCAGAAATATATAAAAACTACCGGTATTTTTTATTTTTGGAATTACTGCATCTATCCATTTTCTACTCCATTCTAAATAGTCTTTAGGTTTCAATTTATCGGAACCATTCCCATAATCCTTTCCTAAACAATAAGGAGGGTCAGTTAAAACTAAATCTACAGAATTATCTGGAATTCTACTCATTCCTTTTAGCATATCTTCGTTGAAAATTTTGTTTAAAATCCCTTTCATAATTTAATCTTCATTTTGAATGTATTCCTTCTATTTCCTAATCCCAATCTATAACTTTGGAGTGTAAATACAATTAGGCTCTTCTGCCAGATAATCATGGGTTTTAGCATAAGCCCTTACCCGACAACCACCTCTTCTTTATTTACTCCAAGGTATGAAGCGATAGTTTTGCGTAACTCATTTGCTTGTAGGTTAGGATAACGATTAAAACCACCAACCTTTTCCTGCACAAGGAAACAATTGGCTTTCCCAAATTCCCAATCTACCTCTATTAATTCATTCCCTGCTCTATGACCGCGGTGATGTTTTACTTACTTGTCATAACGTTTTCAGGATTACTACCTTCCGCATTGAGCATGTACCATAAACGATTGACTATACTTGTTCCAATCGTGTAATGTTGCCGGGTCAAAGTCTGCACCATTTGGCCAAACCAATGTGTGAACTTCGGGGTCAACCTGAACTTGATTAAATAACGACAAATTACGCAAAGGACTATACATTTCCCCATCAAAGATGGGGTAAAAATTGATAATTTGCTCGGTGTTATCGTCAAATTGCACCTGTAAAGTGTATGGTGCAACAATCTGAAATGACCTGACGCTATAGATTGGATGAAGCACTGTTACCTCCTTACAAATAAAATTAAAAATTATGAATTAAAAATTAAAAATTAAGGATTATGAATTTCCAATTCCTTAATTTTTAATTTTTAATTCATAATTTTTAATTTCCTTACCTCCTTACTTCAGTGGTGCAATAGGTTGTGGTATTCGGCCTTCTTGTAACTGTTGCCAATCGACTAATAATTCTGTTTGATGCAACTCAGCCCACGCTTCCACCAAGCGTTGTTGACTTCTGGGTAGGGAGCCTGCGATTAACTCTATTGTATCAACGCTATAGATTGCTACCTCATTTTGATAGTAAGCGTGAAAATGTGGTCTATGGTGCGAGTCATTGATTTCCGCATACATACGAATGATGATTCCAAAAAAACGACTGAGTTCAGGCATAAATATATCTTATCCCCAACGAGGCAAGCCTCAACGAGGCAAGCCTCTCTATTTCTTAACTTTGATTTAGAAATTGCTTGATTTCTTCTATAAGTTTGTCATTCGGAACTGTTTTTTGACCTATTCTCGCCTTTAAATAATCCCCATGTCCTACGGCATTTATCTTTAACGAGGCAAGCCTTTCTCTCTTGAGTACCCTTAAATCCTTGATTGTAATTTGGTTATTTGAGAATTCATCAGGCCCAACTATAACAGCTATTGGAATCGAATACCTATCAGCATACTCAAGTTGTTTACCTATCTTCTTTTCTGTGCCCATATAGAGCTCTGTATTTATACCTGCTTTCCTGAGGCGATTACTGATTTTCAGGTATTCAACCATTTTTTCCTTCATCATAACTGTAACCAGAACATCCGCCGTAGAGGGTTTGCTCGGGATTGGGGTACATTTCTTTAATGCGGCAAAAAGACGGTCTATGCCAATTGAGGCGCCTATTGCCGGTATTTTTTCACCTGTAGAACGCTTTATTAATTGGTCATAACGGCCTCCGGCCATAATGGCACCAAATTCTCTTACCTCCAGGAGAATTGCTTCATAGACAGTCCCTGTGTAATAATTAAGTCCTCTCGCTATGCTTAAATCAATAATTACCTTTTCATCGGGAATCTCAAAGGCATCAAGATATTCGCTGATTTCTTTAAGTTCCCTTAATCCATCTTCAGCATTAGGGACACCTTTGAAGAATTCAGTCACTGAGGCTATAGCTTCATCCCGAGTCTTCTGAGGGAGTAGAAGAAAACCCTCAATCTTTGCGATTTGAGATTTATCAAGGTTAACCCCCTCTATTTTATCTCCTGAATTATCAATCCTCCCCGGACCTAATTCTTGCTTGACCGCTTCAAATCCTTGTTTTTCTAATTTATCGAGAACCTTAAATACATCCTGGCTTTTATTCTCAGGGATGCCGGCATAGGTGATTAAACTATTTAGAATTTTTCTATTGCTGAATCTTATTCGAAAATTAGTTAAGGACATGGCACTCAGAGAATCATACATAGCCAAAATAATTTCTACATCGGCAATCATTTCATTTGTGCCAACAGTGTCTATGTCAAATTGAATAAATTCCCGAAATCTACCCGGGTCAGGTTTATCAAATCTCCAGACAGGCTGAATTTGATACCTCTTGAAGGGCATAGGTATATCTGTATATTGAGCAATAACACGTGAGAGAGGAACTGTTAAATCAAATCTTAAGCCTACTTCGTTTCCTTCTTTGTCAATGAAGGAATATATTTGCTTATTAATTTCCTCTCCTCCAGAACTCAGTAATGTTTCTTTGTATTCAAGGGCAGGGGTTGCCAGTGGAACAAAGCCATACGATTCATATACCCTTTTTATACAAGAGATTATCTTTTCTCTCGCAAGCATTTCTTCGGGCATATAATCACGGAAGCCACGCAAAGGTTTAACACTTTTTTTTTCTACTTGAGTACTCATTATCTTACCTACAAAACAAAGTTATAAAGTTTATAAAGTGAAAAAACTACTTTATGAACTTTTTACTTTATGAACTTTTTACTTTATAAACTTTTCACTTCTTTGTAAAATTGGTACCGACGAGGGGATTCGAACCCATAACCTTCTGATCCACAATCAGACGCTCTAACCGATTGGAGCTACGTCGGCACTTTTATAATCATAGAACTCAAAAGGGTTCAAGGATTCGAGAGGTCAAGGGACAGATCCTTTGCTTCACTTAAATCCTTATCCCCTCGAATCCTTGAACCCTTTTATTTATAGATATTATACCAAAAATTTTATCCCCTGTCAATGGAAATTTTGCCTCTCCTGTAGGAAATTAATTACTGGGGGGAAACCCTCGGACAGGGACAAACCCTGTCCCTACAGGTTATAGTGTGGTTCATAAATACAATTAGGCTCTTCTGCTAAGTAATCCTGAGTTTTAGCGTAAGCCCGTGCCCGGCAACCACCACAAACCTTCAGGTATTCACATTGCCCGCATTTGCCGCTATATTTAGAAAAATCCCTCAATTCGTTAAACACAGGGGAATTTTCCCAAATCTCCTGAAAACTTCGGTTTCTAATATTGCCGCAATTGACATCTAAATATCCACAGGGAAACACCTCTCCTTTGTAGGAAATAAAACAAAACGCCGTCCCGGCTAAACAACCTCTGGTGGTGCTGGAGTCGTGCCTAATCCTGGAATAATGTGGGGCGCAGGTAGTTTTAATCTTAATAGGCACTTCCCTGCTTTTTTTGTCCAGTCGGGTTAATACCTCTTCGTATTCCTTTGGGTCTAATTCCTGTCCTTCCATTTCCTTAGCCCTGCCTGTGGGGACAAGGAAGAAAAAATCACACACAACCGCACCTAATTTGATAGCTAAAGCGATTATATCATCAATTTGTATCCAATTTTGTTTGGTAACGGTGGTATTAATTTGAAATTCAAGTCCAACTGTTTTAGCCCATTTTATTCCATTTAATGCCCCTTCAAAGGCACCGGGCACCTGTCTGAACTCATCGTGTGTTTTAGAGGTAGCACCATCAAGGCTGATGCTGATTCTCTTAATGCCACTATCCTTGATTTGTCTGGCTATCTTTTCATTGATTAGCGTGCCATTGGTGGCCATAACGACCGGAAAGCCTTTAGTTACACCGTAAGAGGCGATTTTAAATATATCCTGGCGGAGTAGCGGCTCACCCCCTGTAAGAATAAGTATTGGGCGACTCACTTTAGCTATTTCATCAATTAACGAGAAAGCCTCATTCGTCGCTAATTCTTCCTTGTCAAAATCGAGGCAAGCCTCATTATTCACCGCACTTGCCCGACAATGAACGCAGGAAAGATTACATCTTCGTGTGAGTTCCCAGGCAACTAATTTTAAATTTCCTTTCTGGCTACTATCCTTCATAATCTCCAAGAAACTTTTGGATTCTGTTAATACTTTTAGCTTTGCCTGTAGAGGTGTCAATCTCAATCACTACCCCACAAAGCTGTCCGATTCCCTTAGCAATGTCAAATCTTAATGGTATTTGTGTCAGGAATTTTTTCAAGATTATTTCTGTTTTTACCCCAATCACAGAATCCCGGGGACCAGTCATGCCAATATCGGTAATATATGCTGTTCCCTGGGGTAAAATTCTTTCATCTGCGGTTTGAACATGTGTATGTGTGCCAATGATAGCACTTACCTTTCCATCTAAATACCAACCCAAAGCTACTTTTTCTGATGTTGTCTCAGCGTGCATATCAATGACTATATTTAAGGTTTTTTCTCTTATTCTGGTAATTTCAGGCAGGATTACTCGGAAGGGACAATCTAATTCATCCATGAAAACCCTGCCGGCTAAATTTATTACGGCTAAAAAATCATCTTTTACCTTGTAAATATTATATCCCCTTCCCGGGACACCAGGGGGATAATTAAGAGGTCTTAAGATATGTTCATTTTCTATTATTTGAAAGACCTCTTTTTTATTCCAGATATGATTTCCACTGGTGATAACATCTACGCCACCGCTAAAGATTTCATCAGATGTTTTTTGTGTTAATCCAAATCCACCTGCCGCATTTTCACCGTTGGCTATACAAAAATCAATCTGCTCGTTTTGTTTAATCTGAGGTATTAGTTCTCTAATTACCTGTCTTCCTTTTTTCCCGACAATATCACCTACCAGTAAAATCCTCAAGATATATTTTACTCCTCCTCACTTTTGGTCACAGGAGAGAATGAAGAATGGAGGATGGAGAATGGAGGAGGAAAGAGAGAAGGAGGAGGGATTTTCCCCTTCCTCCTCCATCCTTCATTCTCCATCCTCCATCCTTCCTACACCCTATTTTGCATACACTATCTCGCGAGTTTCCCGAATCATTGTTACCTTAATCTGTCCTGGATATTCTAATTCATCTTCAATCTTTTTAGCAATTTCTCTTCCTAATGCTGATAATTCTGATTCATCAACCTCATTAGATGAAGCTATAACTCGTATTTCTCTACCTGCCTGAATAGCATAAGATTTTTCTACTCCACGAAAAGATGTAGCAATTGCCTCTAATTTTTCTAAGCGGCGGATATAATTTTCTAAACTTTCCTTTCGTACTCCGGGTCTTGCGGCAGAGACAGCATCTGCGGCTTGAATTAAAATTGCCTCTACTGTTTTAGGTTCTATCTCGCCATGATGAGCGGCGATAGCGTGGATTACATCAGCTGATTCACCATACTTACGGGCTAAATCCGCTCCGATAGCCGCATGTGCACCTTCTACCGTTGAATCAACCGATTTACCCAAATCATGAAGCAGTCCAGCTCGCTTAACTAATTTTACATCAACATTTAATTCTCCTGCCATGACCGCGGCTATTTGAGCTACCTCTATACTGTGATGAAGAACATTCTGTCCATAACTTGTTCTGAATTTTAATTTCCCTAAGAGATATATTACTTCCTTGTTGAGCCCATGAACACCTAAGTCAAAAGTAGATTTTTCACCCTCTTCCTTTATTGATTGTTCTACCTCAGATTGCACCTTGGTAATTACCTCTTCAATTCTGGCAGGATGAATTCTACCGTCTGTAATCAATCGCTGTAATGATAATTTGGCAACCTCTCTTTTTATAGGGTCAAATCCTGATAGGATGACCGCCTCCGGCGTATCGTCAATAATTAAATCTACCCCTGTTAAATTCTCTATAGTTCTTATGTTTCGTCCTTCACGACCAATTATTCTTCCTTTCATTTCATCACTTGGCAAAGCAACAACAGAAACAGTGGTTTCCGCTACCTGATCCGCAGAACATCTTTGAATCGCATTGCAAACTATCCATTTAGCCTTCTTTTCAGCGACATTCTTTGCCTCATCTTCTATCTCTTTTATCATTTTATTCGCTTCATGTCTAATCTCGCTCTCAATGCTTTGCATCAGTAATTTTTTGGCTTCTTCACGGGATAAACTTGACAAAGCCTCTAATTGCTTAATTTGCTCTAATTTTAACCTGTTTATTTCCTTCTTTTCATTTGAAAGTGTGTCTTGGAATCCTTGTATCTCTTTTTCCTTTTGCTCTAATTTATTTACTTTTTGGTCTAAATTCTCCTCCTTCTGTCTAAGTTTTGCCTCTAATCTTTCAATCTCAAGTCTTCTATTTCTATGTTCCCGTTCAAATTCAGTCTTTTCTTTATACAACTCATCTTTTGCCTCAACAATGGCCAATTTTTTTACTTTTTGAGCCTCTTCTTTTGCTTCTTCTACGATTTTTTTACTTAACTCTTCAGCAGAACCTGTTTTAACCTTCTCGAAATGCCTTCGGCCATAGTATCCAAGGATACCACACAAAATAGCCGAAATAAGTACAGGCACTATAATATTGCCTTGTTCCATTATTTTACACCCCCTACAACATTGAATGTCTTGAATGGGTGGTGTGCCAATTGAAGTGTTTAACCCCCAAAAAGATTTAACGGTGGGAAATTAGATTGGTAAATACTTTTTATATTTTTCCCCGGTAAAGGTTTAATTATATCCATTTTTATCTCCTAACACTTAATCGAACACTACCCAAAAATTTTTTAAAATTCTTATGTATAATAATATAATATTTTTCCCAAATTGTCAAGCATCTTTTTTATGCTAAAAAAAATTTTATTGACTTAATGACTTTATTTTATTAAAATAGATATGAAATGGAAGGATATTGGACAAAAAAAGATAGCCTCAGACAAGCAAGAGTTTTCTCATCTTTAATCATACTTTTCTTGGCCGGAATTATACTGCTCAATATTGATTTAAAGAGAACCTACCGGCTTAAATTAAGGTTGATTACCATTGGTGAAACTGCGGCAAAGGTTGGTGCCTTTTATCTCTTAGATGGAAGTCCAAAGGTAAATTTTATGATAAATAGGTTTATTGAAAAAAGTGGGTTGAAGATGGACAGTATTTTAATTAAAACGGATACGGAACCCACCCCTGACCCCTCCCAAGAGGGGAATACCACCCCTCCCAGGAGGGAAGCCCAAACTTGTTTTGGAGGGGAGTTGAGACAAAAAGGGGATTTAGTCATAACCGTATTTTTGAATAAAAAAATAAATCTTATCACCGGCAGAATATTAGGTTTTAGCCATCAAAGGATACACACCTCTGCTGTGGCATATCATCCACCATTACAATGGTATGTTTTAGCAAATAAGGAGTATGGTCCGGTAAGTCTGGAAGAACTTAAAAACTGGTGTGAGCAAGAAAGGGTTTTACCGGACACATTGGTTAAAAAAAGTAACGAGGAATATCGGTGTGCCAAAGATTTTAAAGAACTTAGAGAAATGTTAAGTAAGATTGCCATCCAAGATATTGAAGAGGTATTACCTCAACCTGCACATGAGGAAGAAAAACCATTAATTCCAGACATAATACATGGAATTCAATCCAATGAGGATTAGACAATCAGGGCTAAAGCCAAATTAGTTATATCGTTGGTAACTCCGCCATAAATTGCGGAGTTATTTCAAAATGAGAATTACTGATATTCCCTACTGTCTATTGTCTTTTATTTTAGAAACTAAGTTTTCAAGTGGAACAAATTCCTTCTCTTTTGTCCTCCGATAGCAGAATTCAATTAAACCTTCCGATTTTGTTTTAGCACCAATGATTATTTGAATTGGAATACCAATTAAATCCGCATCTGTAAATTTGCGCCCGGGGCGTTCATCCCTATCATCTAACAATACCTCTATTTTTTCCTTAAGAAGTAATTCGTATATTTCTTCTGCCAAAGTTCTTTGTTCTGAGTCACTAACATTAATTGGTAGTATCAGCACTTCATAAGGTGCAATGTTTGTTTGCCAGATAATTCCTCGCTCATCGTGATTCTGTTCAATGTAAGTTGGAATTATTCTGCTGACACCAATTCCATAGCAACCCATAATGAGTGGTTTTTCTTGCCCTTTTTCATCTAAAAAGGTAGCACTCATTGCGGTGGAATACTTAGTTCCTAACTTAAATGTATGTCCTAATTCAATCCCAGGGTTTATATTTAGCTTACCATCACTACAATTAGGACACAGATCCTGGTCATGAACAACCTTAATATCCACAAATTTATCCATCTTAAAATCACGCTCAAAATTAGCATTTATGTAATGGGCATCTTTTTTATTTCCCCCGACAACGAAGTTTATCTTTGTTTGAATTGAGACATCCGCAATTAAAGGGAATTCTTTTACTCCAATTGGTCCTGCAAATCCAATCGGTGCTTTGGTTATTTGCTCAATCGTTTTTGGGTCCGCTAAAATCAATTCTTTAGCGCCAATGACTTTCCTCAATTTACTCTCATTAACCTCATAATCTCCTCCAATAAGCACCCCTATGACCTGAGCATCTGCCTTATAAATTAATGTTTTAACTAATTGTGAAGGGCTAATTTTCAGAAAACTGCTTACCTCCTCAACCGTCTTCATCCCCGGCGTATCTACCAACTCCAAATCTTTTATCTTCTGTCCTATGTCTTCTGCCTCCTGCCTACTATCCTCTGTCCCCTGTCTTATCCCACATTCTGCCTTTTCAAGATTAGCCGCATAATCACATTTATTACAGGTAACCATCTTATCCTCACCTGAGGGTGCAGAAGCCATAAATTCATGGGAGAATGTACCACCAATAAGCCCTGATTCTGCCTCAATTATTTTAAACTTTAGTCCACATCGTGTAAATATCTTAGTGTATGCATCATAGAACTTCTGATATGACTCTTCTGCATTCTTATCATCCGGATGAAAGGAATAGGCATCCTTCATTAAAAATTCTCTGCCGCGTATCATACCAAATCTTGGTCTGGGTTCATCACGAAATTTAGTTTGAATTTGATATAGAAAAAGAGGCAACTGCCTATATGATTTCACTTCCTTTCTTACCAAATCTGTAATTATCTCTTCATGTGTAGGACCAAGTCCAAACGGGGTTTTTTTACGGTCTAATAATTTGAACATATCCTCCCCATAAGTCTGCCATCTGCCGGTTTCTTCCCAAAGCGAGGCAGGCTGTAGTGCCGGCAAAAGCACCTCTTGAGCTCCTATTGCATCCATTTCCTCACGAACAATATTAATTACCTTGATTAGCACCCGAAATCCTAAAGGTAGATAAGAATAGATACCAGCCGCTAACTTTCTCACTAACCCTGCTCTCAACATCAACTTATGGCTAATAATCTCTGCATCTTGTGGGTCTTGAAATAGTGTGTAAAGAAATAATCTTGACATCCGCATTGAAATTTTTCCTCCATTATTTTTCTTCCCTATATTTTACCATTTGATTCATTAATAGTCAACTAAATTTTAGCTAACGCGTAATAGGTCAGTTAATTGGAGGGAGCAGTTCTTTGTCTCGGACAGGGACAAGCCCTGTCCCTACAAATAGCGAACTTGTAGGGACAACCTTTATGGTTGTCCGATTTTTTCCCCTGTAACTGACCGATTACCTAACCTTCCCCTCATTACTATAACTAAAATTATCAAAGTAAGCAGACTTCCCAATAATCCTACCTTAAAACTCATCGGAGAATAGACAAATTCAACCTGATGACTGCCGGCAGGGAATTTAATTGCCCTGAAGATATAATTAGCACGATAGATTTTAGTTTCTTGCCCGTCTATGTATGCCTTCCAGCCGGGATAATAGGTATCGCTCAGGAATAAAAGGCAATCAATAGGAGAGGAGGCTGTGATGATGACTTTATTGGGTTGGTATTTTATAATTGTGAATTGTGAATTGTGAATTGTGAATTGTGAATTAGAAATTGGGGATTGTGGATTGCGGATTTCGGATTTTTCTTCCAGAATTACTTTTTTTCGTGGGTCAAATGAGGATGAAGTCAATGCCTTAAAAGCTTCCTTCCTACTCTTTACCACCATTGCATCAGGAACTAAATATGCCCTTGGCAAAACATCTTGATTTTCGTATATTCTAATTATTCTATGGTTATCTTCAATTAAACAAGTAAGTTTTATTCCCTTTTCTAAAATCGGCTCTTCTGAAATGATATGCTTAACATTTATCATCGAAATAAGTTTTAATGTCTTTGATAAATTCTCACTCCTGACATAATATATAAATCTATCATAATCTTTAATAGGAATTGCTTCATATCCATAGGCATCAAAAAGAAAGTAATATAAACCCGTGTTAGGGGCTAAGACAGACTGCATATTTTTAAATACCTTCTCAACAATAAATGTAGTTTTAATTTGCCTATATCTTTCCTCAGTTGTCGGCTCTAATATAAATCGTGAAATTCCACCACACTTTTTAATAAATTTAGCCGTTTCAGGAATACAAACATACCGGTTTTGGTCAATAACCTGATTAATTTCACCACTGAAAATAATCAAATCAAAAATAACAAGCATTATAGCCGCAAAGGAAAAAGTCCATAACTTTATCTTCCTGCCTACACAAATCAAAAAAGAAATTAAAAATAGAAGAAAAACACCTGTTAAAGGACAATAGAAATAATTATAAAGCGGCTTATCTACTATCTTAAACAAGAAAAACGCTTTATCACCAATCCAGGTAAATAGCCAACAAAAGATGCAAATTCCAATTAAGATAAATGAAGGGAACAGAAAAATAAAACGGCTCTTTTGCCTTAGATTATCTAACAGAAACTTAAACCCGAATCCAGCTAATATGCTTATGGAAAGATTTACAATGCAGAAGGATTTTATCGGATAACGAATCATATTAAAAAGAGGGAGATGAGTATAAAGAAATTTATACACCACTAAATCTTTACCCAATGATAAGATGATAAAACTTATAAATATCACTCCCCAGAAGATAACAATCTTTCTGTAATTTTTTAAAAATACCGATGTTGTAATAGCAATTAAGGCTAAAAAAAGTGGTAAAATCCCTGGATAGAGACTTTCAAAGAATTGTTGTTGTCCAAGGTGGTTGGCATTAGTAAAAAATGGGCAGATTAGATTTAAAACCTCATATTTGGAAAGTGACCAGGTGGAAGCCTCCCAAAGCCCAACTCCTTTTGCTCTTACGGATAATGAGGTTAACTCCCAAAATGGGACGGTTTGAAACAAGGTTAATCCAAGGCTTACGGTAACGGCAAGGATGTATTTGAAAAACGAGTTAAGTGAGAAATGAAGGCAGGTGAATAAAAACAAAACAATCAGGGTGATATAAAAGACAACCGGGTCTCCTCCTAAAAGTTGGATACCCAAAGCCACCCCTGTCCAAACAGTAAAGCCGAACCACGAACCACGAACCCCGAACCCCGATTTTAATGCCTTTGAATAAAGAAAAAAGATGGCTGGAATCCAGGTGGCAGAGATTAATGTATTGGTTAAATCAACGCAAGATAACAAGTATCCACTAAAAGTATAGGTAATACTACTGATTAATGCCGAATATGTATCCAAATTCCAATGACGCATAAGGAGATAAGTAAATACCCCAGCCAGGAGGTAATGAGTTACAATAAATAGTTTAATAGAAAAAATGAAAGGAAAGAGGTAAAGTATAATTGACAGGGGATAAAAAATGGCAAGCTGGATTAGGGCAAGAAAAGGCATGCCGGAGTAATTATAGGGATTCCAAAAAGGGATAATACCATCATTAAGGCTGGAGACACCGTATTGATAGAGTGGATAAAAATATCGACTAAAATCGCGGAAGACAAAGGTTGAATCGGTAAATAAAACATCGGCAAAGAAGAAAATAACTAATACCGATAGAGTTAAGATAGCTAAAATATCTTTTTTATTCAATTTCATCTCATTTGTAATCGTTCAGGGTAATCTTTCAGTTATTGGTGGAAAATCGAACACCCAAAAATGTGTAAGATACTAATGATTTAATGATTATAATGATTTATGTGATTTCTTAAAAGATTAATCATCCTAAATCCCTTAAATCATTAAAATCATCAGTACCTTACACATCTTCCCACGCGTAACTGAGGGGTTACTTGATTACTTAGCTGAACGCTTACTCTATTTTACATTCACTACCACACTGTCATAATACAACTTATCAAAATCTAATGAGCCATTCAGGAGCATATCTACTCCAAAATAGAAGGTGTAAGTACCTATCGGTAATGGGCTATTCAAAACCAAAAATGGAGGAGTCAGGTCAAATAGATGACCTTGATAACTAACGGCGAAACCTGATACCCAGGTGTTTCCACTTACATTATACCGATACCAGCCAAAAGGTGTTTCTGCTACAAGCCACCAGTCGGCATCCTTACCCACAGAATCGCCTGCATCAAGTTTAATGGTAATTGATAGTGAAGTACTTGGGGTTATTGTTATTATTCCATCCGAACCATTTGCCTTGATATCAGGTGAAGGTAACTGAGGTTGATTGCTTTGATATTCATACGCACCCATGTCAACTATGCCGTTTGCTATCCTTGGCTTACCGTCTTTATCGGTTGAAGGAATGGCTGGGGCTGTGTTTGAGCCTTTGTTGATGCAGGGAGAGGTTGAACCAAGATGGAAGTCAGTTGGTGCGATGAGTTGTGGATTATCTGAGATGTCATTTGTTCCCGGACTAATGTTGTAATAGTTGTTAGTTGCATTACTCCAAATACGATTGTAGTCAATAGTTGGTATACCAGAACCATTTTCGATACCATAATGAACATTTTCAATAATAATGTTATTCGTAATGACAGGAGAGGAATTGTTATAGCAAGAAATACCACTTCCACCATTTCCTATTACTATATTATTAGTGATAACCGGAGCGGAATTATTCCAACAAGAGATACCACAATATGTATTCTCTGTAATTATGTTATTTGTAATAATTGGCGAGGAATAATCACAGTAGATTCCTTTTCCACCATTCTCTGATATTGTATTGTTTGTAATAATTGGTGTGGCACCATTTTTACAGTAGATTCCGTCTGCAGTTGCGCCAGTGATTCTAAATCCAGAAATAACCCCTCCAGATGTAGATGTACCATCAAAGGTAACTGTTCTACCTGGATTTGATGAGGCATCTATCGTAGGTCCCCCTATCCCAACCAGAGCAATCTTCTTGTTGATATATATTGCTTCAGTGTAGGTTCCAGCCTCAACCGATACGGTTCCACCTACAGGACACGCATTTATCGCTGCCTGAATAGTTGTAAAGACCGTAGTAGTTTCCGATACTGTTATTTTCCCACAAAAGCCTAAATTTTCCCAACCCAAAACTAAAACCCCTAAAATTCCCACAAAACCTAAAAACTTTTTCATTTTTTTAAAACCTCCTTAAATATTATTTTCTCGCTATGGCGTAAAGAATATTTCTCGCCAAGGTCGCAAAGTTTTCGCAAAGTTCGCAAAGAATATAATTTATTTTTAATTTTCCTTTGCGTTCTTTGCGTGATTTTTTTACTAATTCTTACTTAATCTTCTCAATAAATACCTTTGTAGCCTTTAAATAGTCTTTAACAGCATCAGTATCATAAATCAACCCTCTATAATAACCTGCTATGTGTAAGGCATCATATAGTTTCTCAAACTCTCGCATTAACTTTCCATTATGGACTGCTACATGCTTTTGTAACGCAGTTCTATATCCCTCAACTGATTTGGGCAATTCTTTTTTGGTTAAGCCTTTTTTAGTGATAAGATATTCATTTATTGCCTCTAAAATAGCCAGATATGCCGTTCCGAATGCTTCTCTTACCGGCTTAACATCTGTATAGATATTATCCTCTATCGGCACAGACTTCAGGATTTCTTTTGCATTATTTAAATATCGCAATGCATCTGACATTTTTATTTACCTCTTACCTTTCTTACCTTTTCACTAAAGGTAGTATATCATAAAAATTAGTTTTTTGTCAATAACTTTTTCAAATTATCAAAACCCCTAAAATCCCAACAAAACCTAAAAACTTTTTCATCTTCTTGAAACCTCCTTTATTTTTGTTTAATTTGTATCAAATTAATTTCCTCTGTGGTTAAACCGGTAGCTTTTGATACCCTTTCAATATCATCTCCCAAACTTAAAAGGGTTTTTGCTACCTCTATTGCTTTTTCTTGTCTGCCTTCTATCTTACCTTCTATCTTACCTTCTATTTTACCTTCTATTTTACCTTGCTTTAAGGCAAGGTCAAGTGAACCTTTTTGCAGACGGATGAAATCGTGTCTCCTATATTGTGTCTCAAGTTCTTCTTCACTCATACCTGCGGTATTTGCTATCTCAAAAGCATCCTTTATCGTAATCTCATTTACTAAGTTTTTTGGTGTATACTCCAAATCCCCTGCATTTTTTATAAAGTATATCCACTTATCTGTGATTGAGTGGAGTTCATCCTCTCCTTTATTGAATTTTGGAAGTTCAACAAAGATTAGTTCTATCTCATCGTTATATTTTATTAAACTCTCTTTCTCTATTAAGTTAAAATAAGTAATTATCTTATCTACATCCTTAAACATTATAAAGTCTGTAATGGTGAGGGCAATAATAGGCTCAAGGGTAGTAAATACTTCTGACTTTTTGAGTTGAGATGAATATGCCTTAGCTGCATTGTATAAAACCCTTTTTTCAAATCCCTCTACATTTAGGACCTGCATCTCAATGATAACATTTTTGTTGTTTGATAGTCTGGCACTAACATCTACGAAAGAATCCTTCATACCTTTTATTACTGGTATCTGATAGGGGTCAACTATAGTTAAATCAACTATCTTTTCCCCTTGTTCAAAATCAATAATCGCATTCAGAAAACTTATTAAGATATTTTTGATCTCATTGGAGCCAAAGACCTTTTTGAAGGCAAAATCTGTTTTGACATCTAAAAACTGCATAACGATACTCCTTATCCGTATTGATTATACCCTTAAATTAAATTCTTGTCAACTAACTTTTCATTGAAAGAGAAATTAGTGTTTGACCTTGAATCCTCCTCAGTCACTGTTCCACAAAAGGCAAAATTTACCCCGCCCAAAACCAAAACCCCTAAAATCCAACAAACCCTAAAAACTTTTTCATTTTTTTAAAATTTCCTTAATATTATTTTCTCGCAAAGGCGCAAAGTTTTCGCCAAGTTCGCAAAGAATATATTTTTTCTAATTTCTCTTTGCGTGCTTTGCGTGAAATCTTTTTTCTCACAAAGACACAAAGAGTAAATTATTTTTTCGTTAATAAAAAATATAGCACAAAATTAAGATCATGTCAAGAAAAAGATTTCACGCAAGTAAGCATTCAGTTATCAGGGGTCAGATATCAGTTAAGACAATGGTTCGACAAGCTCACCATGACAGAGTGTCATCCCTAATCCTGTCGAAGGATGAAGTCTATCAAAGGGCGACAATAGTTCGACAAGCTCACCATGACAAGGTGTCATCCTGAGCCTGTCGAAGGATGAAGCCTGTCGAAGAATAAAGCCTGTCGAAGGATAAAGCCTGATACCTGATTACTGAAACCTTACTTACTTATTTGGGATATGTTCCTGTATGATGTGTATCATGAGCAAACATTGGCCAAGGTAATAATGTTGACTTACCTTTCTTTTTACCCATTCCTAATCCCTTCGGTTTAGAGGTTACCCCGGAAACATAAGTTCCTTCCCCTAAATCCCAGCAGTATATTTTGGAATTAAATGCACCAACAATCAATTCAAGACTATCATCATCATCTATATTTCCTAAAGCAGGGGTTGAAATTATGGCATCTCCTGCCGGCAAAGGAAATCCAGGAACTATAGTTCCATCCTCATTAAAGGCATAGACCTTTTTATCTGTGGAGCAAACAATTATCTCTATTTTTCCATCCTTATCAATATCACCTAAAATAGGAGATGCTTCTATAGCTCCACCTGTGCTGACAGGCCAACCTTTAAATAAAGTTCCATCTCCTTTAAATACATATACTTTTTTGTCATCCGAAGCAATTATTATCTCTAATTTTCCATCTCCATCAATATCTCCTAAAGCAGGTGAACAGCGTATCGGCCCACCAGCCTCAACAGGCCAACCAGGGGCTAAATCCCCGTTGACCTTAAGGACATATACCTTTTTATCATTTGAACCAACTATCATCTCTAAATTTTTATCCCCATCTACATTTCCAAATACAGGGGATGAAATATTAAAGAAGCCTGTCTGAACAGGCCAGCCGGGGAGTAATTTCCCTTTGGCGTCAAAGAGATAGGTGCTTCCACTACAAGAGGTTACCCCTATTTCTAATTTACCGTCCCTATTTATATCCCCTATACATGCACCTGACCATGTAGAACCGTTAATCTTTGCAGGCCAGCCGGGGACACCTTTTCCGTCTTCATTAAAGGCATAAACATAGATAGCATCTCCTTCACCTATGGAACCGATGATTATCTCTAATTTTCCATCCTTATCAATATCCCCTAATGAAGGTGGGGAAAAAATCCCTCCACTAACAGTTACAGGCCAACCGGGAAGTGATTTGCCATCTTGAGCAAAGGCATATACCTGGGACTTTAATGTGCCGATGATTATCTCTAATTTTCCATCATTATTAATATCTCCAATAGCCGGGGATGAGCGTAAAAGCCAGGCTTGAGGGACTTGTACAGGCCAGCCGGGGACTGAACTTCCATCCTCATTTAAAACATATATCTTTTGGTCAAAAGCGGCTGTAACCACCTCTAACTTTCCATCTCCATCTATATCAGCCAATGAAATAGCACAATGAATACCTCCACCCGTTATGACAGGCCAGCCGGATTGTAATTTTATAGCCGAAGATGAAGGACTTTCATCTACTGTTACTACCGGAGACAAAGGACTTGTTGTAGTTATGCCTGATGAGGATAAAAGATTATCACTCCCTATCACTTTTTGGGGAACAATTTCCTCCGAAACAAGTTTCCCCGGAACAAATTCCCCCGGGATAGGTTCACCCATACTCAAGGATGCCACACAAACCCACCAACTGATTAAAACTACTAATACTGTTTTCTTTACCATTTTTTCCATTTACTCCTTTTTTTATTGAGATTAATTTAATATATCATAAATTTAACACAGTGTCAATAAATTTTTAGAGATATGTCATTTAAGATTTAAAAGTGGACTGTTTTTTAGAGATTTAAGATTTAAAAGTGGACTTTCCTAATCCTAAAATAATTATTAAAAATAGTAGTAGTAATATTGTGGATAGTGTGGGTAACTCCAACGGAGTTATCCAA